>JAEZKX010000349.1 GCA_023436025.1 Pseudomonadota bacterium
CGGTCGGCCAGCGCGAGAAGGCCACGGGCGATGCCGAGCGCCGCCTCGACGTCTTCCTCGACGCGCTGCGCGGCTCGCCCAATGGCGTGGTGCTGCTGAGCCCGCAGGGCCGCATCGACTGGTGCAGCGACACGGCGGCGGCGCAGTTCGGACTGGATCCCGAGCGCGACCTGCAGCAGCACGTGGTGCACCTGCTGCGCGACCCGGATTTCACTTCCTATTTCAACGCCGGCGACTTCAGCCACGACGTGGTGCTGCAGGCTCCCGGCAGCACGGCGGCACGGCCGCGCCGGCTGGCGCTGCGGCTGCATCCTTTCGGCGAGGACCGGCTGCTGCTGCTGTCGCGTGACGTCACCGCGCTGGAGCAGGCCGAGACCATGCGGCGCGATTTCGTCGCCAACGTGTCGCACGAGATCCGCACGCCGCTGACGGTGCTGGCCGGCTTCGTCGAGACGCTGCAGAGCCTGGACCTGCCGCGCGGGGAGACCTTGCGCTACCTGGGCCTGATGGGCCAGCAGACGCAGCGCATGCAGACCCTGGTCAACGACCTGCTGACCCTGTCGCGGCTGGAAGGCAGTCCGCTGCCGGCCGCCGGTGAATGGGTTCCCGTTGCGCCCCTGCTGGCGCAGTGCGAAGAGGAAGCGCGGGCCCTGGCCAGGACGACCGGCAAGGCGCTGGAGCTGCGCTTCCCGCCGCCGCCGGCCGTGGCGCTGGCAGGCAGCGCCAGCGAGCTGCAGAGCGCCTTCTCCAACCTGGTGAGCAACGCCGTGCGCTACACGCCCGATGGCGGCCGGGTGGAGGTGGCGCTGCAAGAGGCGGAGCCGGGCCGCCTGGCCTTCAGCGTGCGTGACACCGGCCCCGGCATCGCCCCCGAACACCTGCCGCGCCTGAGCGAGCGCTTCTACCGCGTCGACCGCAGCCGCTCGCGCGAGACCGGCGGCACCGGGCTGGGGTTGGCCATCGTCAAGCACGTGGCGCAGCGCCATGGCGGCGAGCTGCGGGGGGCCAGCACCCCCGGACAGGGCTCCACGTTCTCCGTGGTGCGGCCGGCGGCGCGCGTGCGGCCGCTCACGCCGGCCGATGGCGCCGCACGGCCCGCCACAGAATCAGCGGCAGGATGACGGCCAGCAGGCCCAGCGCGAAGCTGTTGCCGATCCAGAACGACGCCGGGCTGTTCTGCGGCCCGAAGGGGCCCAGGCCGCGGTAGGCCAGCAGGTAGCCGCCCACCAGGCCCACGCCCCACAGCAGGGTGCAGTAGGCCACCAGTGGCGCCACGGTGACGCGGTAGCAGCGCAGCACGAACACGCACAGGGCCTGCATCGCGTCGCCCAGTTGGTAGGCGGCCACCCAGGCCAGCAGGCCGGCGGCGACCGCCGCCACGGCCGGGTCGGCCGAGTAGATGGCGGCAATGCCGTGGCGGGTCAGCACGACCGTGACGGCCAGCACGAGCGCCAGCGACAGCCCCATGCGGAAGCCGGTGCGGATGGCCAGGCGCGCCTGGCGGGGGTCGCCCGCGCCCAGCCAGTAGCTCACGCGGGCACTGGTGGCGATGGCGATGGACAGCGGAACCATGTACATCACGGCGGCCAGGTTGGACGCGATCTGGTGCGCGGCGGCCGCCAGCGTGCCCTGGCGCGCGATGAACAGCGCCATCAGCGTGAACGACGTCACCTCCACCATGATGGCCAGGCCGGCCGGCACGCCCAGGCGGGCGAACTGGCCAATGGTTTGCCAGTCCGGTGGCTCCATCCGCCGCCAGACTGCATAGGGCCGGTACATCGGGTCGTGGCGCAGGAACCAGGCGGCGACGAACAGGAACAGCCAGGTGACGACCACGGTGGCCCAGGCACAGCCCACGGCGCCCATGGCCGGCAGGCCCAGGCCGCCGAAGGCGAACCACACCGTCAGCGGCACCTTGAGCGCCAGCGACCCGATCTGCAGCCAGGTCACCAGTTGCGGCTTGCCCAGGCTCTGGTTGAGCGTGCTGTACAGGCGGAACAGCAGGGCCGCGGGCAGGGCCAGGGCGAGCACGCCGAGGTAGCTGCGCACGTCTCCCTGCAGCGCCGCTGGCACGTCGGTGGCATCGAGCAGGACGTTGGGGAACACCAGGCCCAGCACGCCCAGCAGCGAGGCCCCGCCCGCCAGGTACAGCGCCTGGCGCACCGAGCGGCCGACTTCCTCCTTGCGGCCGCCACCGTGGTGCTCGGCCCAGATCGGCAGCAGCGACTGCAGCACGCCCATCAGCGCGACGAAGACGGTGATGTAGACGGCGGCGCCCACCGACAGGGCGGCCAGGGCCTGCTGCGAGAAGCGCCCGGCCACGATGGTGTCGGTGACGCCGAAGGCCATGGTGGCGAGCTGGCCCACCAGCACCGTGCCCGCGTGCCGGGCGATGACGCCGCGCTCCGTCAAGGGCGTTTCCGGTACAGCAGCAGGTTGTCGTTGGCGTCGGTGGGGCGGCGCACCACGGTGACCAGGGTCCACTGCGCCGGATCGAGGAGCATGGCCAGTGAGGGCTGCAGCTCCTGCGAGGCGATCAGCCAGGGGCAGGGGTGCGGCAGGTTGGCCGGACGCAGCTCCAGGTCGGCGTGGTAGCGCAACGCCGCGACCTGCGCGCGCGACAGCCCCACCACCTCGACACAGCCGGGGCCGTCCATGCGCTTGGTCAGGCCCTGCACCACGGGCACGTAGCTGCGCGCGTAGTCGAGGGCCGGCATCCACAGCGTGGTCACCAGCAGCCAGCCCAGCGCGGCGCCGCCGGCCGGCAGCACCAGGCTCTTCCACAGGGCGTCGCGGCTGCGGCTGGTGCGCCAGCGCACCAGCCAGATCCAGGCCACGGTGGCGGCCAGCGCGATGAGGAAGGCCAGCGGGCCGAAGCTGGGCTCGAAGCCGCGTGCCAGCTTGGCCACGTTGGCCGCGGGCTTGGCCGGCACGCCCGTCATCATCGAGATCCAGATCACCCAGATCACCAGCGCGCAGCCGCTGAAGAACAGCAGCGTGAACCAGTCGATCAGCGACGAGACGCTGCGGCTGAACGTCGGCAGCGCGAAGGCCGCGAGCGTGGCCAGCGCCGGCAGGCCCAGCAGCAGGGCGCGGTCGGGATTGGGCGCCAGCAGCGCGGTGGCCAGCGAAACCAGCACGAACCACAGCGGCAGCGCCACGTGGCGCCGGCCCAGCTGGCGGCGCCAGCGCCAGACCGTCCACAGCGCCAGCGGCCAGGCCGGCCAGGCGAACCAGACGACCAGCCGGGCGACATCGACCCAGTCGCGCGCCTGGCCCGAGGAGGCGCCCAGGCGCCAGTGCCAGGTGTCGAAGGCTGCCGCGATGGCGCCACCCACGCAGGCCAGCAGCACGATCAGCACGGCCCCGCGGACGCCACGGCTGTCGGCGTCGGCATCCTCCGGGCTGTCGCTCAGGTGCAGCACGGCGCCGCCCAGCGCGAACAGCACGCCCATGGCCGGCGCGCCGCTGAGCGCCATGCCGGCCAGGCCCAGCACCGTGGCGAGGGTGGGCACCACCGCGCGGTAGGGCAGCGCGGCGAGGCCGAAGAAGGTGAGGGCGGTGAACCCCAGCTGCGCCAGCGCGGGCGTGGTCTCGTGCGACTGCTGCGCCAGGCCGAAGCAGGCGATCAGGGCCAGCAGGCCGCCGTCGGCGACCGCCCGCGCGTAGTCGGTGGGGTGCGCCTCGCCGCCGAAGGCGAAGGGCACGGGCTGGGCGTTGGGCGTGCGGGCCAGGTAGTAGACGGCGTACCAGGTGGCCAGCAGCGTGAGGGCCAGCAAGCCCATGAAGGGGATGCGGGCGGCGAAGTCGGGCTCCACCCACGACGGGGCCAGCTGCATCGCCCAGGCGCCCAGCCAGTAGGGAAGAAGGGCGTCGAACTGCGGCGGCTGGTCCAGCAGCAGCGGCGAGAGCCAGCTGGTCCTGCCCTGGGCCAGCTCGTACATGTAGCCCAGCGCCGTGACGTCCTGGTAGCGCCAGGGCTCGCGGCCGACGAAGCCGGCGACCACATAGGCCACGCACACCAGCAGCAACGCCCAGCGCGGCAGCCGGCGTACGGCGCTCTGGGCGACGATCGCGGGAGTGGTCTGGTTCACGCGGGCGAGTCTGCCAGGGAAAGGCTCCAACAAAAAAGGCAGCTCGCGAGCTGCCTTGGATGCGGTAAACCGCGGCGCAAGCTTACTTGGTCGCGCCCGGCTTGCCGAACTTCTTGAAGAACTTGTCGACGCGGCCGCCCATGTCGTTGACCGACTTCTGGGTGCCCGTGTAGAAGGGGTGCGATTCGCTGGAGGTGTCCAGCTTGAACAGCGGCAGCTCGCGGCCGTCGTCCATCTTGGTGGTTTCGCGGGTGTTCACGCAGGAGCGCGTCACGAACTTGAAGCCGTTGGACAGGTCCACGAAGCAGACTTCGCGGTAGTTGGGGTGAATGCCTTCTTTCATGGTGTCCTCGTCAGGTCCGGCAGCCGCGCACAGGACATCTGGCGTACTTTCCGGGAAAGCTTGCGATTATAGCGTGGCTTGGGTGGATGGGTTGGATGCAGCAGGAGGCGGACAGCCGGACGCAGAGGTCGCAAAAGATACGCAGAAGTCGCAAAAGAACAGCCGATCAAGAGTTGGAAGTCCTTTTGCGATTTTTGCGGGACCTTCGCGACTTTTGCGTCCTGGTCCCCGTCTGTAAGCTCCGGTCCGGGCGCTACCCGCCGCGGCGCATCATGTCGAAGAATTCCACGTTGGTCTTGGTGGCCTTCATCGACTTGAGGACCATCTCCATGGCCTCGATCTCGTCCATGTTGTACATGAACTGGCGCAGGATGCGGGTCTTCTGCAGGATCTCGGGGGCCAGCAGCAGTTCCTCGCGACGGGTGCCGGAGCGATTGAGCTGGATCGAGGGAAACACGCGCTTCTCGTACAGGCGGCGGTCGAGGTGCAGCTCGCAGTTGCCGGTGCCCTTGAACTCCTCGAAGATCACTTCGTCCATGCGCGAGCCGGTGTCGATCAGCGCGGTGGCGATGATGGTCAGCGAGCCGCCTTCCTCGACGTTGCGAGCCGCGCCCAGGAAGCGCTTGGGCCGCTGCAGCGCGTTGGCGTCGACGCCGCCGGTCAGCACCTTGCCGGAGGAGGGCACGACGTTGTTGTAGGCGCGGGCCAGGCGGGTGATGGAGTCCAGCAGGATCACCACGTCCTTCTTCAGCTCCACCAGGCGCTTGGCGCGCTCGATCACCATCTCGGCCACGTGCACGTGGCGCGCCGCCGGCTCGTCGAAGGTGGAGGCGATGACCTCGGCCTTCACCGAGCGCTGCATGTCGGTCACTTCTTCGGGCCGTTCGTCCACCAGCAGCACCATCATGTAGCTGTCGGGGAAGTTGGCCGAGATGGCGTGCGCGATGTGCTGCATCATCACCGTCTTGCCGCTCTTGGGCGGCGCCACGATCAGCGCGCGCTGGCCCTTGCCGATGGGCGCGATGATGTCGATGATGCGGCCGGTGATGTTCTCCTCGCCCTTGAGGTTGTCGCGCTCCAGGCGCATCTGTTCGCGGGGGAACAGCGGCGTCAGGTTCTCGAACATCACCTTGTGCTTGTTCTGCTCGGGCGGGCCGCCGTTGACCTTGTCGAGCTTGGTCAGCGCGAAGTAGCGCTCGCCGTCCTTGGGCGTGCGGACCTCGCCCTCGATCATGTCGCCGGTGTGCAGGTTGAAGCGGCGCACCTGCGAAGGCGAGATGTAGATGTCGTCGGTGCTCGCCGTGTAGCTCGTGTCCGGGCTGCGCAGGAAGCCGAAGCCGTCCGGCAGGATTTCCAGCACGCCGTCCGCAAAGACCTGCTCGCCGGCGCGCGCGCGCTTCTTGATGATGGCGAACATCAGCTCCTGCTTGCGCATGCGGCCGGTGTTCTCGATCTCGAGCTCTTCGGCTTGCTTGAGGACTTCTGAGACGTGCAGCGCCTTGAGTTCGTTCAGGTGCATGGAATGGCCCCGTGGGCGAGTTCTTGGTCTGAGGGGGAGGGTGGATGCAGGGCGAGAGGGTCGCCTGCGAACCGGGACGCGAGCCGAACCGCTTGGGTTGGCGGTCCGGATGGGCGGATTATATGCAGGAAAGAGGGACTGGGGGCGGGACGAAGCGGTGCGCGGCGACCGGGGGCTTTTCCCTAGCCCAAAGGTCCGCAGCCCCCGGCTGGGGTCAACCCAGCTGCTGGTCGATGAAGGCCGTGAGCTGCGCCTTGTTCATCGCGCCCACCTTGGTGGCCGCGAGCTGGCCGCCCTTGAACAGCATCAGCGTCGGGATGCCGCGGATGCCGAACTTGGCGGGGATGTCGCGGTTCTCGTCGACGTTCATCTTCGCGATCTGCAGCTTGTCCTTGTACGACTGCGACACCTCGTCGAGGATGGGGGCGATCATCTTGCAGGGACCGCACCATTCGGCCCAGTAGTCGACCAGCACGGGCTTGTCCGCCTGCAGGACGTCGGATTCGAAAGATGCGTCGGAGATGTGCTTGATCAAGTCGCTGGCCATGGTGTTCCTCGGGGGCAGTGGATGTCCCGCTACAGTCTGGGCATTGTGACAGAAACCAAGTTCTCCCGCCGGCTCCGGTTTGCTATGGATGCGATAGCGCCAAAGCATCGCCCGGGGCGGTCGTGGCCGCATCCTGCTCCTGGCGGCGGCGCCGCGCCGGCATGAGCCGGGCTCCCCGCCGCACCACCCTGGGGGCCTGGCTGGCCCTGGTGTCCATCGGGATGTCGGTGCTGCTTACCGTGCTGCTGACGTTGCTGATCGGGCGCGCCGCCAGCGAGGGCCTGGCCAGCAACATCGGCGCCAGCGTCGGCGAGCTGGCCAGCCAGACGGCCAACCGCCTCGATCGCGGCATGTTCGAGCGTTACCGCGAGGTGCAGCTCATGGCGGGGCGGCTTGCCGGCATGCGCAGCGGCGACGCGCTGCAGGCCGAACTGGACGCGGCGCGCAACAGCTACCGCTTCTACGTGTGGTTCGGCCTCACCGACATGCAGGGCACCGTGCGCGAGGCCAGCGGCGGCGTGCTGCGCGGCACCTCGGTGGCGGACGTGCCGTGGTTCCGGCGCGCGCTCCTGGGCGGCCCGCTGGGCGACG
Source organism: Pseudomonadota bacterium (assembly GCA_023436025.1). Taxonomy (GTDB): domain Bacteria; phylum Pseudomonadota; class Gammaproteobacteria; order Burkholderiales; family Burkholderiaceae_C; genus Ramlibacter. The sequence goes on from JAEZKX010000349.1 coordinate 7,095, forward strand.
TGCACACCACGGAATTGCCGGGCACGGGCAGCGACGGCAAGGCCCGCATCTACGACGTGGCGTTTCCGGTGCCCGGCCCGAACGGCCCGTCCGGCGTGCTGGCGGCCTACGTGTCCTGGGACTGGGCGCGCGACGTGCGGCAGGCCGTTTTCGGCGGCGGCCTGCGCGGCGCGGTGGAGCCGCTGGTGGTGGGCGCCGACGGCACGGTGCTGATGGGGCCGCCGGACGTCGAGGGGCGCCGGCTCGACCTGGAGAGCCTGCGCCGCGCTGCCGCCGGAGAGAGCGGCTATCTCACCGAGACCTGGCCCGACGGCGAAACCTACGTGGTCGGCTACACCCGCAGCCGCGGCTTCCAGTCCTCGCCCGGCCTCGGCTGGCGGGTGCTGGTGCGCCAGGACATCGACGTGGCCTACGCGCCGATCCACCAGCTGCAGCGCAACGTGCTGCAAGGCGGCATCGCCATGGCCCTGCTGTTCTCGCTGCTGGGGTGGCTGGGCGCGCGCATCATCACCCGCCCCCTGCAGCAGCTGACCCGCGAGGCGCGCCAGCTGGAGGAGGGGCGCGAGGTGAAGATCCATCCCTCCAGCGCCTACCGCGAGGTCGAGGTGCTGGGCACGGCCATCAACGCGCTGCTGGGCAAGCTCAACACGCTGAATGCCGACCTGGAGCGGCGGGTGGAGCAGCGCACCGCCGAACTGCGCGCGGCCTTCGAGCGCGTGCGCGCCAACGAGCAGCGCGTGCAGACCATCATCGAGACCGCGCAGGACCCGTTCATCGCGATGGACATGCAGGGCCGCATCATCGACTGGAGCACCCGCGCCGAGGCGGTGTTCGGCTGGCCGCGCGAGGAGGCGGTGGGCCGCCCGGTGAGCGACCTGCTGGTTCCTCCGCGCTACGCCGGCTCGCTCGAGGCCTCGCTGCAGCTGTTCGAGCAGACCGGCCAGGCCGACATCCTGGGCCGGCCCATCGAACGCATCGTGGTCGACCGCGACGGCCGCGAGATTCCGGTGGAAGTCAAGATCGGCCTGGTGAGCACGGGCGACCAGCGCTTCTTCAGCGCCTTCCTGCACGACATCTCGCAGCGCAAGGAGGTGGAGCGGCTGAAGGACGAGTTCGTCTCCACCGTCTCGCACGAGCTGCGCACGCCGCTCACCGCGGTCTATGGCTCGCTCGACCTGCTCGCCTCCGGCGTGGCGGGCGAGCTGCCGCCCGAGGCGCAGCAGCTGCTGAAGATCTCGCACGAGAGCACCGACCGGCTGGTGCGGCTGATCAACGACATGCTGGACCTGGAGAAGATCGCCTCGGGCAAGATCGAGTACCGCATGCAGCCGCAGTCGCTGCGACCGCTGGTGCAGCAGGCCATCCGCGACACGGCCGCCTATGCCGAGGGCCTGCAGGTGCGGCTGGCGCTGGCGCCGGGGGCCGACGCGCGGGTCGACGTCGACGCCGACCGCATCGTGCAGGTGTGCGTCAACCTGCTGTCCAACGCGGCCAAGTTCTCGCCGACCGGCGACGAGGTCGGCGTGGTGGTGCAGCCGCGCGGCGCCACGGTGCGCGTCACCGTCACCGACCGCGGACCCGGCGTGCCGCCCGAGTTCCAGGCGCGGGTGTTCGAGCGCTTCGCCCAGGCCGATGCCTCCGACAGCCGGGCCAAGGGCGGCACGGGCCTGGGACTGTCGATCTGCCGCAGCATCGTCGAGGCGCATGGCGGCACCATCGACTTCGCCAGCCAGCCGGGCCTGGGCACGGAATTCTGGTTCGAGCTGCCCGTGGTGGGGGAGGTGGGCCGCCGCGCCGACTCATGAGGGCGCGGCGAGCCGGCGTACCCGCGCCAGCAGTTCGTCGGGCAGGAAGGGCTTGACGATGTAGTCGCTGGCGCCCGCTTCCAGGGCGCGGGCGATGTCGCGCTGCTGCGACTTGGCGGTGAGCATGAGGATCGGCACCTGCGCCCAGCCGGCCTGCTGCCGCGCCAGTGACGCGAGCTGCACGCCGTCCATGAAGGGCAGCATCACGTCCAGCAGCACCACGGCCGGAGCCGGCGACTGGAGGATGAAGTCGCGGGCGGCATGGCCGTCGCCGGCCAGGGTGACCAGGAAGCCGCTGCGTTGCAGGATGAACTTCAGCAGCAGTCCGATGTGTTCGTCGTCCTCGACGACCAGGGCGACGCGCGGTGCGGGTTCGGGCATGTCCACAATGGCAGGAGCGCGGCAGGAGCGCGGCAGGGGGCGGCAGGAAGCGCCATCATGGCGCGGGCAGGCTCAGAAAGCCGTGCGGTAGTAGACCATGGGTCCGCCGTGCCGGCGCTTGACCGTGATGCGGGCCCCGCTTTCCAGCTGCATGCCGAGGAAGCCGCGGTCGGCGGTGAAGCCAGCCTTCAGCACCGGCTTCAGGTTGAGTTCGACCCGCGCTCCGTACACGGCCTGCTGCTGCCGCTGCACCAGGGTGTAGACGTCGGCTTCCGCCAAGCGCCGCCAGGCCGTCAGGTCGATCTGCCCGGCGCTGACCTGCTTGCGCATGTGCAGGCCCACGTCCATGCTGGCGCGCGGACCGCTGCCCACGGGCTGCAGCCCGTCGCGCGCGGGCAGGCTGCTGAGGCCCAGCGCCACGCCGAGTCCGGAGCCGCCTGCCGGCAGCAAGGAGAGGTCCACGCGGGGGGCCGGGGCGGCGCTGTCCGGGCCGTCGATGCGGGGCACGCTGCTGGTGTTGATCTCCAGCCGCAGCGCCTGCTCGGCAGCCGGGGCCGCCGCCACCTCGGTGACCGGCTGGGCCCAGGGCGCGCCGGCACACCAGCAAGCCGCGGCTGCCGCGATGCCGCGGCGGTGCCACGCCCTTCGCGACCTCGCCTGCGCAGCTGCGGCGTACTCCATGGCTCACCTCCGTTTGCAGGAGGAAAGTCTAGGAAGCAGCGCGTGAAAAGTTTGTGGGAAATCCGGAAGGCGGCTTGTCAGCCGGATTCCGGCACACTGTGCGACGGGGCCCCGCCGGGGCCCGGCATGGCCGTCAGTCGCCCATGTGGTGCCACTTGTCCTCGGGAAGCTCCCGCAGGAAGGCGAACAGTTGCTCCAGGCAGCGGTTCTCCCAGGCCCATTGCACCTGGTTGCGCAGCCACAGGCGCTTGTTCAGCGACGAGGTGGCGCGCCATTCCTGCAGGCTCACGGGCGGTGGAGCGTCGGGACCGGCCCGTTGCAGCAGCTCGTGAAGGCGCTGCCAGTGCGAGGGCAGCGGGCACACGCGGTTGTTGCGCCGGGCCTCGAACATCACCTCGTCCATCGTCAGCGGCTTGAGCCCGCGCCGTTCCTCGGCAGCGGCGGGCGGCTCGATGTTGTCCCGGGCGGTGGTGGCGAAGGTGTCCGGCGTCAGCCCCTGCTGCAGCGCCTGGAACATGGCCCAGGCGGTGTCGCTGTCGTTCTCGATCACCTGCGGCCGGGGCAGAGGCTCGCCCGGCAGGAAGCCCTTCCCGAAGTCGGTCGCGGCCGGCGGGGCGGGTTTCTTGGGTGGGCTGGGCGGCGGCATGGGCGGAGTCCGTGGGGTGGACTGTAGCGTTTTGCCCTCGGGCTGGCTAGCCGCCCAGGTGGCGGGAGAGACTCCCAGGTGACCGTCTTCGCGGCGGTGCTGCATCGTTCTTTCCAGCAGGGCCTGCGCGCGTGGCCGTCACCTACAAGCCGGCCGGCCGCCGCCATCTAGCATGGACCTTCCGATCGACGCGCAAAGGATGCCTCCATGAAGATCCTCCTGGTCCTGACCTCGCACGGCCAGCTGGGCGACACCGGCAAGCCCACGGGCTTCTGGCTCGAGGAGCTGGCCGCGCCCTACTGCGTATTCAAGGACGCCGGGGCCGAGCTGGTGCTGGCGTCGCCCGCGGGCGGCCAGCCGCCCCTGGACCCCAAGAGCGACGCGCCCGATGCCCAGACCGACGCCACCCGGCGCTTCCGCGCCGATGCGCAGGCGATGCGGGCGCTGGCCAGCACGCAGCCGCTGGCCTCCGTGCGCGCCGACGAGTTCGACGCGGTGTTCTACCCCGGCGGCCACGGTCCGCTGTGGGACCTGGCCGAGAGCCAGGACTCGCGCACGCTGATCGAAGCCATGCTGCAGGCGGGCAAGCCGGTCGGCGCCGTCTGCCATGCACCCGGCGTGTTGCGCCACGTCCAGGCGCCCGACGGCACGCCGCTGGTGAAGGGCAGGCGGGTGACCGGCTTCGCCAACAGCGAAGAGGCCGCCGTGGGTCTGACCCAGGTCGTGCCCTTCCTGGTCGAGGACATGCTCAAGGCCAACGGTGGGCAGTACAGCAAGGGCCCGGACTGGCAGTCGCATGTGGTGACCGATGGACTGCTCGTCACCGGCCAGAATCCGGCATCGTCCGGCGAGGGCGCCAAGGCGCTGCTGCAGGTGCTGCAGGCACGGGTGCCCGCATAGGGGCCGCTTCGCGCCGGGCCGGGTCGTGCCGCGCCGGGC
>JAEZKX010000352.1 GCA_023436025.1 Pseudomonadota bacterium
CCCATCGGGCGCCTGGGCCGGCCCGAAGAGGTCGCCGAACTGGTGCTCTGGCTGAGCAGTCCGGCTGCGTCCTTCGTGACCGGCAGCTACTACCCCGTCGACGGCGGCTACCTGGCGCGCTGAGGCCAGCCAGCCCGCGGTGCCCCCGCTGCAGGCGTTGCCACCGCGGGCGAGGTCGCAAGCCCCGTCACTTCCTCGACTTCAGGTAGGCGGCCACCGCCCGGTAGGCGGGCAGCGAGGTGGGATCGTTGGCGTTGTTGGAGGCGAGCGGCAGTGAAGCGAAGCGCACCAGCACCATGTCGGCATCCCAGTCCACGTAGATGGTCTGGCCGTGGACGCCGCGAGCCGCCACGACCTTGTCTTCGCCGGGATAGACCCACCACAAGCCGGTGTAGCTGCCGCCGGCCAGCGCCGGATAGTCGGTGCCGAACTTCTTCGGGTCGCCTCCTGCGCGGATGGCCTGCACGGCGCGCGCCGGGAACAGGCGCTTGCCGTTGATCACGCCCTCGTTGAGCATCAGCAGGCCGAGGCGTCCCATGTCGCGCAGGCCGGCGCTGAGGCCGCCGCCGGCGTAGGGCACGCCATAGGCGTCGACGGTCATGTAGGCATCCTGCTCGGCGCGCATGGGCCGCCACAGCCGCTCGGAAGCCAGGTCCGACACCGACTTGCCGCTGACACGGGAGATGATCCATCCCAGCATGTCGGCGTTGGGCGTCTTGTAGTGGAAGGCCTCGCCGTTGCGGCCCTCGGGCTGCACCTGCTGCAGGTACTCCCAGTAGCCGTTGGGGCCCTGGTAGCCGGCCGGCTTCGGCAGGGGACTCGCGGCCGTCGCGTACTTCCAGATGTCCGCTTCCGGATCGCTGTAGTCCTCGGAGTAGCGGATGCCCGTCGTCATGTCCATCACCTGGCGCACCGTCGCGGTCCCGAAGGCGCTCTTCGCCACTTCGGGAACGTACCGCGTCACCGGCGCGGCCGGGTCCAGCTTGCCTTCGGCGACCAGGATCTCGGCCAGCAGGCCGGTCACGGACTTGGTCATCGACATGGCCGCGTGCTTGCCGTCGGGCCCGAGGCAGCCCGCGTAGCGCTCGTACACCACGCGGCCCTTGTGGATGATCAGCATGCCGTCGGTGTAGTTGGCCGACAGCGACTGCTGCCATGTCATCGGCTGCGCGGCGTTCAAGGGCGTGAAGGTGAGCGCGTCGATCGCGCGGCCCATGCGTTCCAGCTCCGGCGGCGCCAGATAGGGCAGCGGGACCGCCGGCTCCAGCCCGCGGCTGACCTCGATCGTCGGCAGCAACTGGCGCAGGTGGCACACCGACCAGCGCAGCTTGGGAAAGCTGAAATAGTTCGACTCCGGCTGGGTGATGAGCTTGTCCGGGGGCGGCGGAAAGCCCTGCATCCAGCCCATGACGCGGGGGTCGGACTGCTGCGCGTCCAGATAGCGGCCGGTCGGGCCGGTCGCGGGCGCGGGGGCGGCATTCGCTGGCGTGGCGGGTTGGGCGGAGACTTGCGCCATGGCCAGGCAGGAGGCGAGCAGCAGGCCTGCGGACCTAGTAGTTGACGACGACATTGACGAACGCTCCTGTCCAGGTGGGCGCCTTGCCGGGGAAGGCCGCCTTGATACCCGCGCCCGGGAACGACGCGCTGATGCCGGCCGTGAGGAAGACGTGCTGGCTGTAGATGTGGTTGTATTCGAGGAACACGTCGTCGGACAGGTGGTGCTTGGTCACGCCGGCGATGGAATTGAAGCCGCTGGGCGTGGACACCACGCGCGTCGCCTGTCCGAACTGGATGGGGCTGGCGAGCCGGTCGGCGGCGATGTAGGCGTAGCGCAGCGTCATCGCGTTCTTGCTGGACATCTGCATGGCCAGCGCCAGCTCGTGCGCCTTGAGATTGGAGTTGATGAACACCATGGACGACTTGGACCCCGTGGCCCAGGCGTCCGGCGAGCCCTCGTAGTAGAGCGGGTCGAAGCGCTCCAGCCGCGAGGTCGTGGGGTTGTCGCCGGTGAACAGCTTGTAGCTGTAGGTCAGCGTCGGCTTCCACGCCGCCTGCGCGAAGGTGTAGCCGATCTGGGCCCGGCCGCCCCAGGCAACCATGTTGATGCGCTTGTTGCGTTCGTAGGCGAGGTCACCGGTGAAATGCCAGTTGCGGAACGTGCCGGTTCCGGGGCTCTTGCTGAAGTAGAAGTTGAGCGCGTTCAGGCCGTCCCTGCCGTCCGGGATGATCGTCGGCGGCCCGAGGCCATCTGGCGAGGCGCGAATGTAGGGTGAATCGGAGCGCAGGACCTTGATGTAGGTCAGGCCGATGAAGTCCTCCGAATCGGTCTGGTAGCGGTAGTCCGCGCCGGCCAGCCGGTTGTGTCCGTTGTTCGACGGCAGTTCATTGGGCGCGATGGCATACGCGGTGAACGTGCCGGACCCGTGCACAAGCCGGCCGATCGCCGCATGCTTCCAGGCCTTGCGCGGGCCGAACTTCAGGGCGCCGCGCTCGAAGCCGCTGGTGCCGCCGTTGGCGATGAGCATGCCGCTGCCAAGCTCCAGCTCGCGCGGGCCCAGCGACAGGTCGACGTTGGCCGGATCCTTGGTGGTCCGCAAGCCGAGATAGCCCTCCTCGAGCGTGGTGGCATGCCCGTTGGTCGCGTCGAAGGCATCGGTGCCCCAGGTGCGGGAGGCAACGGCGGACAACTTGCCGTACAGCACCTTGCCGCTGGGCGCGGTCTTGTCGAAGCCGATCCCGGGCTTCACGTAGCCCTCCAGCCAGTTCTCGTCCGAATTGAATCTCGCGCCCGGGGCGTAGACCGAGGCGAAGTCCCAGAACAGGTGGCGTTCCCCGACCAGGTTGAGTCCGCCCTGGAAGTACCACCTGGCCTTCACGCCGTCCCTGTCGTAGAAGGTGGTGATGTCCTTGCCGGCCGGCGGCGTGGCCGCCGCTTTCTTCGAAGTGGGCGTCGACGGGCCGCCTTCGGGCAGGCGCGTCGCACTTCCGCCCGCTTGCGTGCCGCCCGCTTGTGTGCCGCCCGCCTGGGAGCCGCTCGCCTGGGCCATGCGCTCCTCGCGCGGCGCCATGGTGCATTGCTGCTGTGGGCCGCACTGCTGTTCGAAAGTCGACGCGACGGTGGCGATGGGGGCCGGCATGTCCAGCATGGTGTCTCCTTATCGGGTACCAAAAGGCCTTGCGGCGATGCTCTGCGACGCGGCGTTCTCAGCCCCTGCTGTCCTGGTCCTTGTAGATGACGCCGTCCTTCATGATGATCGCGAGGTTGCTGGCGGGGTCGGCCAGCAGCTGGATGTCGGCGATCGGATCCCCGTTGACCAGCAGCAGGTCGGCCAGGGCGCCGGGAACCACGCGGCCCAGCACGCCCCTGTAGGGCGAGCGTGGCCCGGCCATCGCCAGCAGCTCGGCGTTGTCGGCGGTGGCCATCTTCAGCGCCTCGGCCGGCGTGTACCAGCGCACCAGCTTGGGCAGGTAGTGCGGCTGGCGCGCGGCGCCGTTCGGGTTGAGCTGGATGTCGGTGCCGAACGCCACCTTCAGCCCCAGGCTGCGCGCCAGCGGATACACCTTCAACGTTCCCTGCGCGACCTCCTGGTATTTCTGGCGGTTGATGGAGCCCGGCGCCGTCGGGATGGCGTCCTCGTCCTCCAGGAAGGGCTGCAGGCTCAGCCACGCGCCCAGCTGCTTGATGCGCCTGAGCGTCGGCTCGTCCAGCAGCTGGCCGTGCTCGATGGACTTCACGCCGCAGTCGAGGGCCCGGTTGATGGCGCGCGGGGTATAGCCGTGCACCATCACGTAGGTCCCCCAGTCCGCGGCCGCCCCGACTGCCGCGGTGATCTCCTCGGCGCTGTATTCGGTGACGTCGATCGGATCGAAGTCCGAGCTGACGCCGCCGCCCACGGCCAGCTTGATCTGGCTCGCTCCCCGGAACAGCTGCTCGCGCACCCGTTCCAGCACCTGGGCCACGCCATCGGCGACCATCACGTAGCCGGCGCGCTCGTGCGGGGTCAATGGCCGCGCGAGCGGCGAGGGCAGGTCGTTGAGCGGGCGCGACTCGCCGTGGCCGGAGGTCTGCGACAGCAGCGCTCCCGACGGCCAGATCCGCGGCCCTTCCACCAGCCCCTGGTCGATGGCCTTCTTCAGGCCGAATACGGGCCCGCCCGCGTCACGCACCGAGGTGAAGCCGGTCATCAGGAAATCGCGCGCGGCCGGCACCTGCCGCACCTGCAGGTACTGCGGGTCGCCGCTGGCGAAGTCCGTCACCGGCAGGTTGTAGAACTCCAGGTGCGCATGGGCGTCGATCAGGCCCGGCATCAGCGTGCGGCCCCGCCCCTCGACGACCCGCGCCTTCGGGCCCGCGCGCTCGCCGGGCGCGGCGATCTTCTGGCCGCGCACCAGCACATCGGTCGGCTGGCCGATGTGCGGGGAGACGCCGTCGAAGATCCGCACGTTGCGAAAGACGGTCTCCGCGGGCGCGGGCCCGCGGGTTTGCGCACCGACGCCGCGCGCCAGACCTGCGACGGCCGCCGCGCCGGCGCCGGCAGCGGCCAGCAAGCCACGGCGGCCCTGGTCCATCACGCGGTATCCCCGGTTCTCGGCCGCTGCGGGCTGTGGCATCGCTGCCCAGCCTAGTTGATCGTGATCTTGCGGCTCTGCGCGCTCGCCATCTTCGGCAACTGCAGGGTCAGGACCCCGTCGGCGTACTTGGCCTCGACCTTGTCGGCGTCCACGTCCTGGCCGAGGCTGAAGGTGCGCGAGATGGTGCCGCTGTAGCGTTCGCTGCGCAGCACCTTGTCGCCCTTGTCCTTGGTGACCTTCTCGCCGCTGGTCTCGGCCTCGATCTGGACCACGTTGCCTTCGACGCTGACGTTGATGTCGTCCTTGTTCACGCCAGGCAGGTCGGCGTGGACCGTGTAGCCGGTGTCGTTCTCGGTGACGTCGATGCGCATCTTCATCTGCGGCGCTTCGCCGTCGAGGGCCGTGGGCGGAAAGAAGCGGCGCAGGGCGGCGTCGAGGTCGCTGCCGAACACGGGGTCGAGAAGTCGGAGGTTGCTCATGGTGTCTGTCCTCAGGCGAGAAGGTCGGGTTGCAGGGCGCTTGCGCGCCCATGGCGGAAGCAAAACTGTGGCACGGCGCGCCGGGTGCCATTTGATTTTTCTCAAGGTCGCCGCAAGGCCGCGCGCAAAGTCGGCAGCCGGCTGGCGGCCGCGGAATCTGCTGCGCCTTGCTGGCGCGGCAGCCGCGCGCCGCGCCATGGGGTTTGAGCTAACGCAAGGCGCGGCGCGCGCGTGCTCCTACGCTCGGAAGCCGAGGCGCTGCCACTGAAGGATCCCGATGAGCGTACGCAACCTGGATGCCCTGTTTTCACCCGGCTCCGTGGCCGTGGTGGGCGTCTCCGCCCGGCCGGGGAACGTCGGCCGCATGGTCTTCGACAACTTGCGCGCCGGCGGCTTCGAAGGGCCGCTGTGGGCCGTCGGCCGCCAGGCCGCGGCCGTGGGCGACACCAAGCTCTGGCCCAGCATCGAGTCGCTTCCGGCTGCGCCCGAGCTGGCGGTGATCTGCACGCCGCCGGGTACCGTTCCGGGACTCATCGATGCCCTGGTGCGCAAGGGCGCCAAGGCGGCCATCGTGGTGACCGCCGGCCTCAAGCAGCGGGCCCCCGACGGCGAGCGCACCCTCGAGCAGGCCATGCTCGAGGCTGCGCGCTCCGGCCTGCTGCGCATCATCGGCGGCAACTGCATCGGCGTGCTGGTGCCCGGGCACAACCTCAACGCGAGCTTCGCCCCCAGCGCTGCCCTGCCGGGCGGCCTGGCCTTCGTCACGCAGTCGGGGGCGCTGGCCACGGCCATGCTCGACTGGGCCAACAGCCACGATATCGGCTTCTCGCACTTCATCTCGCTGGGCGACAGTGCCGACGTCGACTTCGGCGACATGTTGGACTACCTGGCCAGCGACGGCAACACGCGCGCCATCCTCCTGTACATGGAGTCCGTCAAGCATGCGCGCAAGTTCATGTCCGCGGCACGGGCGGCCGCCCGCAACAAGCCGGTGATCCTGGTCAAGTCCGGCCGCGCCCCCGAGGGCGCGCGGGCGGCGGCGTCGCACACCGGCGCGATGGCCGGCTCCGACGAGGTGTTCGACGTGGCCGTGCGGCGCGCCGGCATGCTGCGGGTGGACACGCTGGCGGGACTGTTCGATGCGGCCGAGACGCTCGCCCAGCCCATGCCGTGGTGCGGCGAGCGCCTGGTCATGCTGACCAATGGCGGCGGCGCCGGCGTATTGGCGGCCGATGCGCTGTCGCAAAGCGGCGGGCGAATGGCGGTGCTGTCGGCCGCCACGCTGGCCGCGCTCAATGCCTGCCTGCCGCCGACCTGGTCGCATGGCAATCCGGTGGACATCATCGGCGACGCGCCGGTCGACCGCTACCGGGACACCTTCCGGGTGCTGCTCGCCGCGCCCGAAGTCGACGGCATCCTGTTCATGCATGCACCCACCGCCATCGTTTCGTCGACCGCCATCGCCCAGGCCTGCCTGCCCTTGATCGCGCAGGCGACCAAGCCGGTGCTGACCAGCTGGATCGGCGGCGAGCTGGTCGAGCCGGCGCGCCGCGCGTTCCGTGCCGCCGGCCTGCCCACCTATCCCACGCCCGAATCGGCGGTCAGCGGCTGGATGCAGCTGGTGCACTACCAGCGCAACCAGGCGGCCTTGCTGGAGCTTCCGCGCGCGCAATCCGGGGGCGCGGACGTCGACCGTGCCGCGGCCGAGGAGGTGCTGGCGGCGGCCCTGGCCGCTGGCCAGGAGTGGCTCGATCCCACCGGTGCCGCCCAGGTCCTCACCGCCTACGGCATCCCGACGGTGGCCACGGCACGGGCGGCCGATGCGCAGGAGGCCGCGCGCGTGGCCGCCGCCATCGGCTTTCCGGTGGCGCTGAAGGTGATCTCGCAGGAGATCGTGCACAAGTCGGACGTCGGCGGCGTGGTGCTCGACCTGGACTCGGCCGAGGCCGTGGAGGACGCGGCCGAGCGCATGCGCGAGCGGATCGCGCGCGCCGCGCCCCAGGCCCGCATTGCCGGCTTCACCGTGCAGGCCATGGCGATCCGGCCGGGCGCGCGCGAGCTGATCGTGGGCATCGCCACCGACGACGTGTTCGGGCCGGTGGTGCTGTTCGGCGCCGGCGGCACCTCGGTCGAGGTGCAGAAGGACAGCGCGATGGAGCTGCCGCCACTGACGGGCACGCTGGCCGCGGGGCTGGTGGCCCGCACCCGCGTCGGCCGCCTGCTGGAGCCGCACCGCGGCAAGCCCGGCGCCAACAAGCCGGCGCTGTACGACACGCTCATGCGGGTCTCCCGCCTGGCCAGCGACCTGGCCGCGGTGGCCGAGCTGGACATCAATCCCCTGCTGGTCGACACCCAGGGCGTGCTGGCCGTGGACGCACGCATCCGGGTGCGCCGGCCACCGGCGGGCGACACCGACCGCATGGCCTTGCGGCCCTATCCGGCGGAGCTGGAGGAGCACTGGGAGGTCGCCGGCCGGCCGGTGGAGGTGCGGCCCATCCGGCCCGAGGACGGCGACCGCATGGAGGCCTTCTACGCCGGGACACCGGAGTCCGAACTGCACCTGCGCTTCTTCTTCACGAACGGCGAGGTGCCGCGCAATGCGCTGGCGCGCTACTGCCAGATCGACTACGACCGCGAGATGGCCTTCATCGTGCTGGACGGCGACCGCATGGTGGGGGAGGTGCGGGCCGTGTGCGACCCGGACAACGTGCAGGCGCAGTTCGCCATCCAGGTGGCGCCGGATTGGCAACGCAAGGGCCTGGGGCGGCGGCTGCTGGGCAAGATGACCGAGTACCTGGGCGCGCGCGGCGTGCTGGAGCTGTCGGGGCGCTGCCTGCGTTCCAACACGGCGATGGCGGGACTGGCCGCGGCCATGGGATTCCGGCTCTCCCCGGCGCGCGACGACGCCGCCGTCCTGCAGTTGCAGCTCGGAGGCGCGGGTCTTTCCAGCGGTGACGCGTCGAGCCGCGCCCGCCGTCGCTCCACCGGCGTGATCTGAGGCGCGGCCTCGGCCGCCGGCGCTCACGGGGGCGGAAGCGTCGCGGGCGCCGCATGCTCGGCGCTGTGCCGCCAGCGCCACCAGGCCAGGCTCCCCGACACCAGCAGCAGCGCCAGCAACGCGACGATCTCGGTCGTGATCTCGTCCAGGCGCGCGCCGAGCTGGTTGAGGGCGATGAAGCCCTCGATGCCCGCGGTGGAGGGCAGCAGCCAGCGCACCGCGCTCACCAGCGGTGGCAGGGCCTGCGCCGGCCACAGGAAGCCGGCGACGAACAGGAAGGGGATGGCGGTGCACAGCAGCAGCTGCGCCCCGCGCTCCCGGGTGTGGAAGAAGGTGGCCAGCAGGACGCCGACGGCGGCCGTGGCCAGGCTGAACAGGAGCAGGAAGAACAGCATGCCGGGGAAGTTGCCGCCGCGCGGATAGTTCTGGAACCAGAACACGAAGCCGAAGAAGTAGGCGCCGTTGATGAAGGCCACGGACGCGAACGCCAGCAGCACGCCGAAGAAGGCCGGCGTGCTGCGGCGCCGCGGCTGCTCGCCGCGTTCGTACCAGGTGCCCCACAGCAGCGCCATGGCTAGCAGCAGCGTCTGCTGAACGATGATCACCACGACCCCGGGGACGACGTAGGCACCGTAACCGTCGTCCACGTTGAACAGCGAGATCGCGTTCAACGTCACCGGCGCGCGTTGCGCCATGGCCTGGTCGGGCGAGGGGGTGGTCGCTTCCAGGCGCTGGATTTCCAGGCCGGCGGACACCGTCCCGACGGATTGCGTCAGTCCGTTGAGCACCGACTTGTTCATCAGCATGTACAGGGCATTGCCGCCCGCCTGCACTTTCGCCGCCCGGCCCTGGGACACGTCCTTCTGCAGGCCGGCGGGGATGATCAGCACGCCCGCGATCTCGCCACGCCACAGCGCCTGCTGGGCCTCCTGCGCCAGGGGCGAGACCAGGCGCACGTCGATCAGGGGATCCGCGGCCGCATAGCGGATCAACTGCCGCGAAAGCGCGCTGCGGTCCTGGTCGACCACCGCCACCGGGATGCCGCGCACCGCCTCGTTCGAGTAGGGCAGGGGATAGAAAAAGGAGTAGACCGCGACGCCCACGAACAGCAGCAGGACCGCGCCGAAATCCTTCAGGAAGGTGCGCCAGGTGGCCAGGAAGGCGCCCATGACGCTGTCGACGCTGCCGCTCACAACCGGCCCCATGCGGTGGGCGCCATCGCCCGCATCTTCAGCAGCACCAGCGTCAGCCCGCCGAAGCCGAGCGTGAACAGCGCCAGCACCGCCAGCTGGTGCACTCCGTACTGCCAGGGCGCGCCCTCCATCCAGTGGCGCGTCTGCAACTGCAGGTAGTGCGTCAGTGGCAGGCCCTCGGCCCAGATGCGCGCCAGCTTCGGCATGTCCTGCACCGGGTAGGACTGTCCGGCGAAGGCGAAGGCCGGCGCCGTGTAGAAGGCGCACAGCGACAATGCGTCGCGCATGCTGAGCAGCACGGCCGAGAGGAAGGCGCCGGCGGCCAGGCAGGCGAGGATCAGCAGCAGCAACCCGGCGACCAGCATCACGCCGCTGCCCTGCACCTTCCAGCCGCGCAGGCCGCCGAAGACGGCGATGAACAGCACGGCCTGCACGGCGAAGCAGGCGAACGGAATGGCCAGCTTGCCCACCAGGGCCGCCGTCCAGGAGCCGCCCGCGGCCGCCAGCCACTGCGGCACCGTGGCGTAGCGCAGCTCGCGACCGACTCCCACCGCGCCGGCCACCGCGACCAGGATCTGCAGCAGCGCCGGCAGCAGCGAGAGGGTGAGGAAGGCCTCGTAGCTGCCGGTCTCGTTGAACAGGTTTTCCGTCTGCACCTGCACCGGCTGGGCCGCGGCCAGGGCCTGCAGCGGCGAGGTGCCGCGCTTTTCGTGCGCGGTGAGCTCGGCCCCCACGGCGAAGGTGGTGACCACCGTCTGCACGTCGCGCGTGAGCGGGCCGACATGGGCCTGGTACTGGCCGTTGTAGAGCCAGAGCACTTCTGCGCTCCTGCCGGTGTTGACCTTGTTGTCCAGCCCCGCCGGCACCAGCACCAGGCCGAACACGCGCCGTGCGCGCATCAGGTGCACGGCCTCGTCGGTCGTGTCTACCGGAACCACGGCGATGCCGGGAGAGGCCCGCAGCATGCGCACCAGGGTGCGCGACAGGCTCGTGCCGTCCTGGTCCACCACCGCGATCGGCAGCTCGCGCGCGATGCCGACGGCGAAGATGGACCAGGTGAAGGCATACACCAGCAGCGGAATCCAGGTGAGCATCCACCAGTCCCAGCGATCCGCGCGCAGGCGCAGCCATTCGCGGCCGATGACGGCGCGCACACCGGGGGACGGGGCGCTGCGGGCCATGGCCTCAGACAGGCGGGAAGACGACCGTCATGCCGGGCCGCAGGCCGTGCGTGCCGGGTTCCGGCCGCAGGCGGATCTCGAAGGTGCGCAGGTCGGTGCCGCCGGGCTGCGCCGCCCGCCAGGTGGCGAAATCGGACAGGACGCTGACCTCGCTGACGGTGAACGCCAGGTCGCGCTGCAGGGCGGGCAGGCGGCCGGTGTGGCGCGTGCCCATGCGAAAGGCCTGCATCGCATCCTCGCGCACGTGCAGCACGGCATAGGCGTCGTCCAGCTTCACCAGCGTGACCACCGGAAAGCCCTGCGGCGCGATCTCGCCGGCCTGGATCTGCACCTGGCTCACTTCGCCGCCGACCGGAGCGTGCATGCGCAGCTCCGCCTGCGCGGCCTCGGCTTCCTGCACCACGCCGGCGGCCTGGCGCGCCTGCGCCTGCGCCGCCTCCTTGTCCTGGGGCCGGGCCCCTCGGCGCGCCATGTCGTACTGCGCCTGCGCGGCGTCCGCCTGGTCCTCGGCGGCGCGCCACTGCGCATAGGCCTCGTCGCGCTTCTGGCGGGCCAGCACGCCTTCCTCGGCCATGGCATTGACACGGTCGTAGGTGGTCTTGGCGATCCAGGCGCCGGCGCGCGCGCGCTCCCAAGTCTCCCGGGCCATGGTGATCTCCTCCGGCCGGGCGCCGGCCTCGGCCTTGGCGGCCACGGCCTGCGCCGCCGCCTCGGCGGCCTTCGCCTGGGCCACTTTGGCCTCGACCTCGGGGCTGCTGAGTTCGAACAGGATGTCACCGGCCTTGACCGAGTCGCCCTCGCGCACCAGCACGCGCCCCACGCGGGCGGGGATCTTGGATGCGACATTGACTTCCGTGGCCTCGATCTGCGCCTCCAGCGGCAGCTTCTGCGGCGCGAACGCGCGCATCAGTCCCCAGGCGATGAAGCATGCCACCACGATCGCCACCAGGATGACGCCGATGTTGCGGGGCCGCTTGCCTTGCATCGCTGTCTCCTCAGTCCAGTCCGGAGGCCAGTTTCAGATCCGCGTCGCGCGCATAGGCGGCCAGCTGCTGCGGCTGGCCGGTCGCCTCCAGCAGCCGGGCCAGCGCCAGCACGTAGTCGTAGGCGGCCTGGCTGCGCTCGACCTGCACCTTGGCCAGGGCCAGCCGGGCATCGATCACGTCGAGCGCGGTGGCCTGCTGGTACTGGAAGGCGACTTGCTGCAGCCGCAGGTTCTCGCGCGCCAGCGCGATCTGCGGATCCATGGCCAGCACGGTGGCCCGGGCGTTCTCCAGCGCCCGCCACTGGTTCTCCACCAGCGTCGGGATGTCGCGCCGGGCCTGCTTGGCCGCCACTTCCACCCGGTCCTCGTCCAGGAGCGCGGCCTGCGCCAGCGCGCGGCGGTCGATCGGCCCGATCAGCGGCACCCGCACCAGCAGCCCCAGGAACCAGGTGGGTTGCAGTCCCTCGCTGCTGCGGTTGTGGTTGTACGCGCCGACGCCCACCACCGTCGGCGTGTGCGCGCCGCCGACCAGGCGGCGTGCGGCATCGGCCTGAGCGCGCTTGGCGGCGATGCGGGTCCAGGCCGGGTTGTCCTGCAGCGCGGCATCGACGAAGGACTGCAGCGAGCCGATCGGCCGCACGTGGGCGAACAGCGGCGTGTCCAGGCGCGGCGTGCCGGGCACGTCGATCAGCCGGGCCAGCGCCACCTGCGCCAGTTCCAGGTCGTTCGCCGCCTTGCTGGCGTCACGCTGCGCTTCGGCCACCGCCACGTCCGCCTTGAGCCGCTCGGCGTGCGCGATCAGGCCGATGGCTTCCAGCTTGCGCGCGGACTCCAGGTGCTGGCGCATGCCCGCCAGCGCCGCGTCACGCACCTCCTGCGCATGGCGGGCGAGCTGCACCGAGAAGTAGCGCTGCGCCACGGTGCTGGTGTTCTTGCCGTTCTCTTCCTGCAGGTCGGCCTGCGCCTCGGTCGCCTTTCCCTGGGCGGCACTGCGCAAGGCCTCCAGCCGGCCCCCGGTGTACAGGGGCCAGACGCCGGCCAGCGACAAGGTGGTCTGGCCCACGGTGCGGTCCAGGGAAACCAGGTTGGGCAGGGGCGGCACCTGCAGGCCGGTGGCGACGTCGAACCCGCCGATCAGCGGATTGGCGAGGTTGGAGACCTGGGAAATGTCGAGGTTGAGTGCGGTGCGCACGCGGCCGGTGAAGCCGGTGAGGGCGATGTCAGGGCGGTGGATGTGGCGCAGTGCCTCGGCCTGCAGGTTGCGCGCCTCGACGTTGAGGCGGGCGCTGTCGAAGCTGCCAGGCGCGCGCTGGGCCAGGTCGATCGCCTGTCCGATGTCGATGCCCTGCGCGGCGGCGCCGCAGACGGCCGCGCAGGCCAGCGGCAGGACGCCGGCCCGGCACCAGCGCCACCAGGGCTGGAACGGTCCCGTTGCCGCAGTGGCGACGCCCGGCATGGCCGCCTCAGTGCGACATCAGCACGGGCACGGTCATCGAGGCCAGGACGGTTCGGGTGGCGCCACCCAGGATCCATTCACGCGCGCGGCTGTGGCTGTAGCAGCCCATGACCAGCAGGTCGGCGCCGAGGTCGAAGGTGCGCGACAGCAGGATTTCGCCGATCGAATGGGGCTCGGGGCCGCCCGAATGCACGCTCGCCTCGACGCC
The DNA here is from genome assembly GCA_023436025.1 of Pseudomonadota bacterium. Classification (GTDB taxonomy): domain Bacteria; phylum Pseudomonadota; class Gammaproteobacteria; order Burkholderiales; family Burkholderiaceae_C; genus Ramlibacter. The sequence continues at coordinate 13,073 of JAEZKX010000352.1, forward strand.
GTGGACGCGCAGGTAGGACGACAGGTCGAGGTGGCCCTTCTCCACCTCCGGCAACTCTTCCCCCCAGGTGAGCACGTGGACCTGCCGTGCCCGCTGCAGGAAGGGCAGGGCCGCCGCCACCGCCCGGGCCGCTTCGGGGGTGGGCTTCCAGGCGACCGCCACGGTTTCGCCGATGGACTCCGTGGTCTTGACGTAGGGCACCACCAGCGCCGGCTTGCCGCTGAGCAGCAGCACCTCCTGCACGAACTCGGCCGGCACGGCGCCGGCGTTCTGGTCCTGCGGCTGCGGCTGTCCCAGCACCGCCAGGTCGGCGTAGAGCGCCTGCTGGGCGAAGGCGCGGGCGATGGCCGCGTCGTTGATCTCGCTCCAGTGCATCTCGGGCCCGCCATCCCGGGCGGCGTCTTCGAAGGCATCGATCGCCACCTGGCGCCGCTCGTCGTCGATCTTCTCCAGGTCCGGGGTGACCAGGGGGTAGACGTCCGGCGCATAGGCGAACTCGACCAGGCTGGGCATGGCCGCGTACAGCGCGGTCACGACCGCGTCGTTCTGGCTGGCTACCCGCCGCGCGGCGGCGAGCCGTTGCGGCATGGTGCGCGTGGGGTCGAGGTGGACGAGGACCTGGCGATAGCACGTCGTCATGGGAGCTCCTTGTGATTTCAGTGGCCGTGGCGGTCGGCCGATCAGGTTCGACTTTGCTGTCCATCCACGCGAGCTCCTTGCGCTGGATCAAGTGCGCGTACCGGTGCGCAAGCGCTGCCGTGGCGACCGTCCGGCGCACGCTGGGCCGCCGGCGTGCAGTCCTAGGCGCGGGGCGGCTTGATCTCGGTCAATGCGCAGGCGCGCGGGTGGAGCACACTGGGAAAAGTGCGCCTGCCGGACAGGTGCGTGGGAGGGGTGGCCCCGGTGAAATACAAGGACTACTACGCTGCCCTCGGCGTCCCGCGCGACGCCGATGCCGAGGCCATCAAGAAGGCCTACCGCAAGCTGGCGCGCCAGCACCATCCGGATGTGTCCAAGGACCCGGAGGCGGAAGCCCGGTTCAAGGAGATCGCGGAGGCTTACGCCACGCTCAAGGATCCCGAGAAGCGCGCCGCCTACGACAGCCTGGGCCAGCGCCGCAGCGGCGAGGAGTTCCGGCCGCCGCCCGAGTGGGCCTACGACGGCGGAGCGGGCGAGGACTTCTTCGCCGAGATGGACCTGGGCGACCTGTTCGCATCGTTGCGCGGCGGCCGGCATGCAGGCCGCCGCCCCGCCGGGCCAGCGCGCGGGCGCGACTTCGAGGCTTCGCTCGAGCTGTCGCTGGAAGACGCGCACCGCGGCACCACCGTCACGCTGAACGTCGAGCACGAGGACGGCAGCCGCTCGCTGGCGGTGACGGTGCCGCCGGGCGCGACCGAAGGGCAACGGCTCCGCCTGCGCGGCAAGGGCGGCGCCGGCCGCGGCGGCGGGGACGCGGGCGACATCTACCTGCACATCACCTTGCGGCCGCACCCCGTGTTCCGGGTCGACGGCCACGACCTCTACTTCGACCTGACGCTGTCGCCCTGGGAGGCGGCGCTGGGCACCGACGTCGAGGTGCCGACGTTGGACGGCCCGGTGCTGCTGACCGTACCGGCCGGAACCCGCTCGGGGCGCAAGCTGCGCTTGCGCGGCCGGGGCCTGCACACCGGCCGCGGCGGCCACGGCAACCTCTACGCCATCGTGCGCATCGACGTGCCCTCCAGCCTCACGGCGCGCGAGCGCGAGCTGTTCGAGGAGCTGGCGCGCGTTTCCCGTTTCAATCCACGCGCCACCGTCGGCAAGGAGTCTGCCCATGAATCCCGGCATGCATGAGGTCGAGCTGCTCGACCTGCAAGGCACCGTGGCCGCCCCGGAGCTCGGCCGCATGTGCGGCCTGTCGGTCGACAACGTGTTCGAGTTGCTGGAGTACGGACTGCTCACGCCGGTGACAACCAGCGCCGAGGGCCCGGTGTTCAGCGCGGCCTGCATCGAGCCGCTGCGGCAGGCGGCGAGCTTGCGCACCCGTTTCGATCTCGACGTGTTCGTGGTGGGGCTGCTGTTCTCGCACATCGAGCGCAGCGTGGTGCTGGAGCGCCGCGTCCGTGCGCTGGAGGCGCAACTGCCGCGGCCGCTGCCATAGCGCGATCGGCTGTGTTGCCGCTCAGCCGCGCGATCCGCCGGCCGTGGCTTCCGCCAGCGCGGCCTGCAGCGCCCGGTGCAGGCTGCGCGCC
>JAEZKX010000398.1 GCA_023436025.1 Pseudomonadota bacterium
CGGCGACAACGTGACGATCACCGTCAAGCTGATCGCCCCGATCGCCATGGAAGAAGGCCTGCGCTTCGCCATCCGCGAAGGCGGCAAGACCGTCGGCGCCGGCGTCGTTGCCAAGATCATGGAGTAAGAAGGGTTTTCCGGGGTCGGGCATAATGCCCGGTTCCCCGGAGGAACCCGGTTCCGGAGGGGTATAGCTCAATTGGCAGAGCGTCGGTCTCCAAAACCGAAGGTTGTAGGTTCGATTCCTACTGCCCCTGCCACCTGAGTGGCGCCGAATCCAAGCCCGTCCCTCCGACGGGCTTCAGCGTCTTGAAAGACGCCTCGTATCTGAAAGCATCCATGGCCACGACCCAAGTTGAAACCGTCACGACCGGCGCCGACAAGGCGAAGGTGGGCGTCGCGATCGCCCTGGTGATCGCAGCGCTGGCCGGCTTCTACCTGCTGGGCCGCCAGGGCGCCATCGTCCAATGGGCGGCGCTGATCGTCGGCCTGGCGGCGGCGGTCGGTGTGTTCCTCACCTCCGAGCCCGGAAGGGAGTTCGTCGGCTTCGGCCGCGATGCCTGGAAGGAAACCAAGAAGGTCGTCTGGCCGACCCGCAAGGAGTCCATCCAGATGACGCTGTACGTCTTCGGCTTCGTTGCCGTGATGGCCCTGTTCCTGTGGCTGACCGACAAGACGCTCGAATGGGTGTTCTACGACCTGATCCTGGGGTGGAAGTAATGAGCGACATCGAGAACGCCGCCTCCGAAGGCCAGCAGCTGCCCGGCGTCGCCGCCAAGGCGGCCAATCCCGACCTGCGCTGGTACGTGGTGCACGCCTATTCCGGCATGGAAAAGGCGGTCGAGCGCAACATCCGCGAGCGCATCAACCGCGCCGGCATGCAGCACATGTTCGGCGACATCCTGGTGCCGACCGAAGAGGTCGTCGAGATCAAGAACGGCCAGAAGCGCACCTCCGAGCGCCGCTTCTACCCCGGCTACGTGCTGGTGCAGATGGTCATGAATGACGAGTCCTGGCACCTGGTGAAGCACACCAACAAGGTGACCGGCTTCGTCGGCGGCGCCAAGAACCGTCCGGCGCCCATCAGCGACGACGAGGTCGCAAAGATCATGGGCCAGATGGAAGAGGGCACCGAGAAGCCCCGCCACAAGGTCGAGTTCATCGTGGGCGAGTACGTGCGCGTCAAGGACGGCCCGTTCACCGACTTCAACGGCACGGTCGAGGAAGTCAACTACGAGAAGAGCAAGGTGCGGGTGTCCGTCACCATCTTCGGGCGCGCGACGCCGGTGGAGCTTGAGTTCTCGCAGGTCGAGAAGACCTAATTCCGGTGCGCTGCCGCGCGGCGCGCCCTGCTGAACCCGTGTTCGCAGGGTGGGCTCGCGCGACGAGTGCACCACGGTCCGCGCGCTCCCCGGCTCGGCGCGCGGCGTAGCCTCCCAGAGCCCCACCCCCGGGGAGCCGCAAGGCGTTCGTACCCGCAAGGAAAGAAGACATGGCAAAGAAGATTGTCGGCTTCGTCAAGCTGCAAGTGCCGGCTGGCAAGGCCAACCCGTCGCCGCCCATCGGCCCCGCCCTGGGCCAGCGCGGCCTGAACATCATGGAGTTCTGCAAGGCGTTCAACGCGCAGACCCAGGGTGTCGAGCCTGGACTGCCGCTGCCGGTGGTGATCACCGCCTTCGCGGACAAGAGCTTCACCTTCGTCATCAAGACGCCGCCCGCGACCGTCCTGATCAAGAAGGCCGTCAAGCTGGACAAGGGCTCGGCCAAGCCGAACTCCGACAAGGTCGGCAAGATCACCCGCGCCCAGCTGGAAGAGATCGCCAAGACCAAGCTCAAGGACATGAACGCCGCGTCCATCGACGCTGCGATCAAGACGCTGGCGGGTTCCGCCCGCTCCATGGGCATCACGGTGGAAGGGGTCTGAGCATGGCGAAGCTGACCAAGAAGCAGAAGGCCCTCGAGGGCAAGGTCGACAGCAACAAGCTGTATCCCCTGGCCGATGCCCTGGGCATCGTCAAGGAAGCCGCTACCGCCAAGTTCGATGAGTCCATCGACGTGGCCGTGCAGCTGGGCATCGACCCGAAGAAGTCCGACCAGGTCGTGCGCGGCGCGGTCGTGATGCCCAACGGCACCGGTAAGACCAAGCGCGTCGCCGTGTTCGCCCAGGGCGCCAAGGCCGAGGAAGCCAAGGCCGCCGGCGCCGACGTGGTCGGCATGGACGACCTGGCTGCCCGCGTGAAGGCTGGCGACATGCCCTTCGACGTGGTGATCGCCGCCCCCGACGCGATGCGCGTGGTCGGCACGCTGGGCCAGATCCTGGGCCCGCGCGGCCTGATGCCGAACCCGAAGGTCGGCACCGTGACGCCCGACGTGGCCACCGCGGTGAAGAACGCCAAGGCGGGCCAGGTGCAGTTCCGTGCCGACAAGGCCGGCATCATCCACGCCACGCTGGGCCGCCGCTCGTTCGAATCGGACAAGCTGCAGGGCAACCTGCTGGCGCTGATCGACGCGCTGAACAAGGCCAAGCCGGCGTCGAGCAAGGGCCTGTACCTGCGCAAGGTCGCCGTCTCCTCGACGATGGGCCTGGGCGTTCGCGTGGACCTGCAGACCCTCAGCGGTCCGCAAGCCCAGGCGTGATGGATTGGCCGGCTGCGCGAGCAGCCGGCCGGTGTGGTGGGCCTCGCGCGAGCGAGGGCCATCCAAGACCGCTGGCGGACCGCGAGGTCCTTAATCGCGCGGGCCGGGGAGCAGATCTCCGGCGCCGGGCCAGCGCAGATGGCGATCCCGCCGACAGATGGATTTCGAAAGATTTTCTGAAGACGGTTGGTCGCTTTGACAAGGGCGCGCGGAGGGTGCAAGCCCGAAGCGCATTTGGAAGGAGTAGACCTTGAGTCTTAATCGCAGTGAGAAGGAAGCGGTGGTCGGAGAGGTCGCCGCTCTCGCCGCCAAAGCTCAAACGCTGGTGATGGCGGAGTACCGCGGCATCACGGTCGCCGACATGACGAAGCTGCGCGTGGCCGCGCGCGGCGCGGGCGTGGACCTGAGTGTTCTGAAGAACACGCTGGCCCGCCGCGCCGTGCAGGGCACCGCGTTCGAGTCGGTCGGCGAGCAGATGACCGGCCCGCTGATCTACGGCTTCTCCGTGGACCCGGTGGCCGCCGCCAAGGTGGTGGCCGATTTCGCGAAGACCAACGACAAGCTGGTCATTCGCGGCGGTTCCTACGGTGGCAAGCCGCTGGACGTCAACAGCGTCAAGGAGCTGGCGAACATCCCGACCAAGGAAGTTCTGCTGGCCCAGCTGGCCGGACTGCTGAAGTCGCCCATTGCCCGCACCGCGGTGGTGCTGGGTGCTCTGGCGAAAAAGAAGGAAGAGGGTGCTGCCGCCCCGGCCGCCGCCTGAGGCGCGGCCCAGCAGCCCCACGGATCACCAACTTATTCAGGAAAGATCACAATCATGGCATTCAACAAAGACGAATTTCTGACGGCCCTCGACAGCATGTCCGTCATGGAGCTCAATGACCTGGTCAAGGCCATCGAGGAGAAGTTCGGCGTGTCCGCCGCCGCGATGGCCGCCCCGGCCGCTGGTGGTGGCGGTGCGGCTGCCCCCGCCGCGGAAGAGAAGACCGAGTTCACGGTCCAGCTGCTGGACGCCGGCGCGCAGAAGGTCGGCGTCATCAAGGCCGTCCGCGAAATCACCGGCCTGGGCCTGAAGGAAGCCAAGGACCTGGTCGACGGCGCGCCCAAGGCCGTCAAGGAAGGCATGAACAAGGCCGACGCCGAAGCTGCCAAGAAGAAGCTGGAAGACGCCGGCGCCAAGGTCGAACTCAAGTAATTCGCCCCTGGTCGCTGAGGCTGGAGGACCCCGCAAGGGCCTCCAGCCTTTGCCGTTCCAGAGAGCACCCATAAGGAGCCCCGCCGCGGGGAGCTTTATGAGTGTTTTCTGATCCGACTGCAGAAGACTGCTTGGTTCGGGCCCCGTGCAACGCGGTGCCGTCCGCCAAGGTTGGTAGTGGCCAACCCGCCAAGAACTGCCCCCCTGCCCTGGGGCGCGACAGTTGAAGAGACCTAGCCCGGAGATCTCATGGCCTATTCCTATACCGAACGCAAGCGCATCCGCAAGAGCTTCGGCAAGCGCGACAGCGTGCTCGACGTACCTTACCTCCTGCAGATGCAGAAGGATGCGTACACCGCGTTCCTCCAAGCAGACGTCGCTCCCCAGAAGCGCACCATCGAGGGCCTGCAGGCCGCGTTCGATTCCGCGTTCCCCATTGTGTCGCACAACGGGTTCGTGGAGATGAAGTTCGTCGAGTACAACCTGGCCAAGCCGGCCTTCGACGTCCGCGAGTGCCAGACCCGCGGCCTCACCTACGCCTCGGCCGTGCGTGCCAAGGTGCAGCTGATCATCTACGACCGCGAGTCCTCGACTCCCGGCTCCAAGGTGGTCAAGGAAGTGAAGGAGCAGGAGGTCTACATGGGCGAAGTGCCGCTCATGACCGACAAGGGCTCGTTCATCATCAACGGCACCGAGCGCGTGATCGTCTCGCAGCTGCACCGCAGCCCGGGCGTCTTCTTCGAACACGACAAGGGCAAGACGCACAGCTCGGGCAAGCTGCTGTTCTCGGCCCGCATCATCCCCTACCGCGGCTCCTGGCTCGACTTCGAGTTCGATCCCAAGGACGTGCTGTACTTCCGCGTCGACCGCCGCCGCAAGATGCCGGTCACCATCCTGCTCAAGGCCATCGGCCTGACGCCGGAAACCATCTTGGCGAACTTCTTCGTCAACGACAACTTCCGCCTGATGGACAGCGGCGCGCAGCTGGAGTTCGTCTCCGAGCGCATCCGCGGCGAAGTTGCCCGCTTCGACATCACCGACAAGACCGGCAAGGTGGTGGTGGCCAAGGACAAGCGCGTCACGGCCCGCCACACGCGTGAGCTGGAGCAGTCCGGCACCACCCACATCTCGGTGCCCGAGGACTACCTGGTGGGCCGCGTGGTCGCGCGCAACATCATCGACCCGGACACGGGCGAGATCATCGCCAAGGCCAACGACGAGCTGACCGAGGCCCTCCTGAAGAAGCTGCGCGCCGCGCACATCCAGGACATCCAGTGCATCTACACGAACGAGCTCGACCAGGGCCCGTACATGTCGAGCACCCTGCGCATCGACGAGACGGTCGACGAGTTCGCCGCGCGCGTGGCCATCTACCGCATGATGCGCCCCGGCGAGCCGCCGACCGAGGACGCGGTGCAGGCCCTGTTCCAGCGCCTGTTCTACAACCCGGACACCTACGACCTGTCGCGCGTGGGCCGCATGAAGTTCAACGCCAAGGTCGGCCGCGACACCAGCGACGGCCCGATGGTGCTGACCAACGACGACATCCTGGCCGTCGTGAAGATCCTGGTCGACCTGCGCAACGGCCGCGGTGAAGTCGACGACATCGACCACCTGGGCAACCGTCGCGTGCGTTGCGTCGGCGAACTGGCCGAGAACCAGTACCGCACCGGCCTGGCGCGCATCGAGAAGGCCGTCAAGGAACGCCTCGGCCAGGCCGAGCAAGAGCCGCTGATGCCGCACGACCTGATCAACTCCAAGCCGATCTCCGCGGCGCTCAAGGAGTTCTTCGGCGCGTCGCAGCTGTCGCAGTTCATGGACCAGACCAACCCGCTGTCCGAGATCACGCACAAGCGCCGCGTCTCGGCCCTGGGCCCGGGCGGCCTGACGCGCGAGCGCGCCGGCTTCGAGGTGCGCGACGTGCACGTCACCCACTACGGCCGCGTCTGCCCGATCGAGACGCCGGAAGGCCCGAACATCGGCCTGATCAACTCGCTGGCCCTGTACGCCCGCCTCAACGAGTACGGCTTCATCGAGACGCCGTACCGCCGCGTGCACGAAGGCAAGGTCACCAACGAGATCGACTACCTGTCGGCCATCGAGGAAGGCAAGTACGTCATCGCCCAGGCGAACGCGACGCTCGACGCCGAAGGCCGCCTGACCGGCGACCTGGTGTCCGCCCGCGAGAAGGGTGAATCCATCCTGGTCAGCGCCGACCGCATCCAGTACATGGACGTGTCGCCGGCGCAGATCGTGTCGGTGGCCGCCTCGCTGGTGCCCTTCCTGGAGCACGACGACGCCAACCGCGCGCTGATGGGCGCCAACATGCAGCGCCAGGCCGTGCCGGTGCTGCGTCCCGAGAAGGCCTTCGTGGGCACCGGCATCGAGCGCGTGTCCGCGGTCGACTCCGGCACGGTGGTCACCGCCAGCCGCGGCGGCGTGGTTGACTACGTCGACGCCACGCGCATCGTGGTGCGCGTGAACGACGCCGAAGCCCAGGCCGGCGAAGTCGGCGTGGACATCTACAACCTGATCAAGTACCAGCGTTCCAACCAGAACACCAACATCCACCAGCGTCCCATCGTCTCGCGCGGCGACAAGATCGCCAAGGGCGACGTGATCGCCGACGGCGCGTCGACGGATCTGGGCGAACTGGCCCTGGGCCAGAACATGCTGGTGGCGTTCATGCCCTGGAACGGCTACAACTTCGAGGACTCGATCCTGATCAGCGAGCGCGTCGTCGCCGACGACCGCTACACCTCGATCCACATCGAGGAACTGGTGGTGATGGCCCGCGACACCAAGCTGGGCCCCGAGGAAATCACGCGCGACATCCCGAACCTGTCCGAGCAGCAGCTCAACCGCCTGGACGAGTCCGGCATCATCTACGTCGGCGCCGAAGTGCAGCCGGGCGACGTGCTGGTGGGCAAGGTCACGCCCAAGGGCGAGACCACGCTGACGCCGGAAGAGAAGCTGCTGCGCGCGATCTTCGGCGAGAAGGCTTCCGACGTGAAGGACACCTCGCTGCGCGTCGACCAGGGCTCTTCCGGCACCGTGATCGACGTGCAGGTCTTCACCCGCGAAGGCATCCAGCGCGACAAGCGCGCCCAGCAGATCATCGACGATGAGCTCAAGCGCTTCCGCCTGGACCTGAACGACCAGCTGCGCATCGTTGAGGCCGACGCCTTCGACCGGATCGCCAAGCTGCTGAACGGCCGCACGGCCAACGGCGGCCCGCAGAAGCTGGCCAAGGGCGCCAAGATCGACGCCGAGTACCTGGCTTCGGTCGAGAAGTACCACTGGTTCGACATCCGCCCGGCCGAGGACGACATCGCCTCGCAGCTCGAGTCGATCAAGAACTCGCTGGAGCAGACCCGCCACAGCTTCGACCTCGCCTTCGAAGAGAAGCGCAAGAAGCTCACCCAGGGCGACGAGCTGCCGGCGGGCGTGCTGAAGATGGTCAAGGTCTACCTGGCCGTCAAGCGCCGCCTGCAGCCCGGCGACAAGATGGCCGGCCGCCACGGCAACAAGGGTGTCGTGTCCAAGATCGTCCCGGTCGAGGACATGCCCTACATGGCCGACGGCACGCCGTGCGACATCGTGCTCAACCCGCTGGGCGTGCCTTCGCGCATGAACGTGGGCCAGGTGCTGGAAGTGCACCTGGGCTGGGCCGGCAAGGGCATCGGCCAGCGCATCGGCGACATGCTGCAGCGCGAGTCGGCCATCGCCGAAGTGCGCGGCTTCCTCGACGAGCTGTACAACAAGTCGGGCAAGAAGGAGAACCTCTCCGACCTGTCCGACCAGGAAGTCCGCGAGATGGCGGCGCAGCTGGCCAAGGGCGTGCCCTTCGCGACGCCGGTGTTCGACGGCGCTTCGGAGCAGGAAATCCGCGACATGCTGCAGCTGGCGTTCCCCGAGGACGTGGCCAAGGCCAAGGGCCTGACCCCGACCCGCACCCAGGCGCACCTGTTCGACGGCCGCACCGGCGACCAGTTCGAGCGCCCGGTCACCGTGGGCTACATGCACGTGCTGAAGCTGCACCACCTGGTGGACGACAAGATGCACGCCCGTTCGACCGGTCCGTACTCGCTGGTCACGCAGCAGCCGCTGGGCGGCAAGGCGCAGTTCGGCGGCCAGCGTTTCGGCGAGATGGAAGTGTGGGCGCTGGAAGCCTACGGCGCTTCCTACACGCTGCAGGAGATGCTGACCGTCAAGTCCGACGACGTGCAGGGCCGCACCAAGGTGTACGAGTCCATCGTCAAGGGCGAGCACGCCATCGATGCCGGCATGCCGGAATCGTTCAACGTGCTGGTGAAGGAAATCCGCTCGCTCGGCATCGACATCGAACTCGAGCGCAGCTAACCAGGAAGGACAGAGTTAATGAAATCCCTACTCGACCTGTTCAAGCAGTTCACGCCGGACGAGCATTTCGATGCCATCCGCATCGGCATCGCCTCGCCGGAGAAGATCCGCTCCTGGTCCTTCGGCGAAGTGAAGAAGCCGGAGACGATCAACTACCGGACGTTCAAGCCCGAGCGCGACGGCCTGTTCTGCGCCAAGATCTTCGGCCCGATCAAGGACTACGAGTGCCTGTGCGGTAAGTACAAGCGCCTGAAGCACCGCGGCGTGATCTGCGAGAAGTGCGGCGTGGAAGTGACCCAGACCAAGGTGCGCCGCGAGCGCATGGGCCACATCGACCTGGCCGCGCCCTGCGCGCACATCTGGTTCCTGAAGTCGCTGCCGTCGCGCCTGGGCCTGGTGCTCGACATGACGCTGCGCGACATCGAGCGCGTGCTGTACTTCGAGGCCTACGTCATCACCGACCCCGGCATGACCCCGCTGAAGAAGTTCGGCATCATGTCCGAGGACGACTACGACGCCAAGCGCAAGGAATACGGTGACGAGTTCGTCGCCAAGATGGGCGCCGAGGGCATCAAGGACCTGCTGGAAGCCATCGACCTCGACACCGAGATCGAGAAGCTGCGCGGCGACCTGACCGGCTCCGAAGTCAAGGTCAAGAAGAACGCCAAGCGCCTGAAGGTGCTGGAGGCCTTCAAGAAGTCGGGCATGAAGCCCGAGTGGATGGTGATGGAAGTGCTGCCCGTGCTGCCGCCGGACCTGCGTCCGCTGGTGCCGCTGGACGGCGGACGCTTCGCCACCTCCGACCTGAACGACCTGTACCGCCGCGTCATCAACCGCAACTCGCGCCTCAAGCGCCTGCTGGAGCTCAAGGCGCCCGAGATCATCGCGCGCAACGAGAAGCGGATGCTGCAAGAGGCGGTGGACTCGCTGCTGGACAACGGCCGCCGCGGCAAGGCGATGACGGGCGCGAACAAGCGCGCGCTGAAGTCGCTGGCCGACATGATCAAGGGCAAGAGCGGCCGCTTCCGCCAGAACCTGCTGGGCAAGCGCGTCGACTACTCGGGCCGTTCGGTCATCACCGTGGGCCCGACCCTCAAGCTGCACCAGTGCGGCCTGCCGAAGCTGATGGCGCTGGAGCTGTTCAAGCCCTTCATCTTCTCGCGCCTGGAAGCCATGGGCATCGCCACCACCATCAAGGCGGCGAAGAAGGAAGTGGAAGCCGGCACGCCGGTGGTGTGGGACATCCTGGAAGAGGTGATCAAGGAGCACCCCGTCCTGCTGAACCGCGCCCCCACGCTGCACCGCCTGGGCATCCAGGCCTTCGAGCCGATCCTGATCGAAGGCAAGGCGATCCAGCTGCACCCGCTGGTGTGCGCGGCCTTCAACGCCGACTTCGACGGCGACCAGATGGCCGTGCACGTGCCGCTGTCGGTGGAAGCGCAGATGGAAGCCCGCACGCTGATGCTGGCCTCCAACAACGTGCTGTTCCCGGCCTCGGGCGAGCCCTCCATCGTGCCGTCGCAGGACGTGGTGCTGGGCCTGTACTACACGACCCGCGAGCGCATCAACGGCAAGGGTGAAGGCATGGTCTTCACCGACGTGGCCGAAGTGCTGCGCGCGCTGGAGAACGGCGTGGTCGAGCTGACCGCCAAGGTGTCGGTGCGCCTGACCGAGTGGACGCGCGAGAAGAGCACGGACGAATTCACGCCCGTGACCAAGCTGCACGACACCACCGTCGGCCGCGCGCTGCTGTCGGAGATCCTGCCCAAGGGCCTGCCCTTCAGCGTGCTGAACAAGGCGCTGAAGAAGAAGGAGATCAGCAAGCTGATCAACATCTCCTTCCGCAAGTGCGGCCTGAAGGAGACCGTGGTCTTCGCCGACAAGCTGCTGCAGAACGGCTTCCGCCTGGCGACCAAGGCCGGCATCTCGATCGCCATCGACGACATGCTGGTGCCGCCGCAGAAGGCCGAGATCATCGACCGCTCCGAGCGCGAGGTGAAGGAGATCGAGCAGCAGTACGTCTCCGGCCTGGTGACGGCCGGCGAGCGCTACAACAAGGTCGTGGACATCTGGGGCAAGGCCGGCGACGAAGTCTCGAAGGTCATGATGGCCCAGCTGGCCAAGGAAAAGGTGACCGACCGCAACGGCAAGGAAGTGGACCAGGAGTCGTTCAACTCCATCTACATGATGGCCGACTCGGGCGCCCGCGGTTCCGCCGCGCAGATCCGCCAGCTGGCGGGCATGCGGGGCCTGATGGCCAAGCCGGACGGCTCGATCATCGAGACGCCCATCACGGCCAACTTCCGCGAAGGCCTGAACGTGCTGCAGTACTTCATCTCCACCCACGGCGCCCGCAAGGGCCTGGCGGACACGGCGCTGAAGACCGCGAACTCCGGCTACCTGACGCGCCGCCTGGTCGACGTGACGCAGGACCTGGTGGTCACGGAAGTCGACTGCCAGACCACCGACGGCTCGCTGATGCGCGCCATCGTCGAGGGTGGTGAAGTCATCGAGTCGCTGCGCGACCGCATCCTGGGCCGCGTCGCGGCCGAGGACGTGCTGCACCCCGAGACGCGCGCCACCCTCATCACGGCCGGCTCCATGCTGGACGAGGATGCGATCGACGAGCTCGAGGCCGCCGGCGTCGACGAAGTGAAGGTCCGCACGGCCCTGAACTGCGCCACCCGCTTCGGCCTGTGCGCCAAGTGCTATGGCCGCGACCTCGGCCGCGGCGGCCTGGTCAACGTCGGCGAGGCGGTCGGCGTGATCGCCGCCCAGTCGATCGGCGAACCCGGCACGCAGCTGACGATGCGCACGTTCCACATCGGCGGCGCGGCTTCGCGCGCGGCGGTGGCGTCCAGCGTCGAAGCCAAGTCGGCGGGCATCGTGGGCTTCAACACCACGATGCGCTACGTGACCAACCAGAAGGGCGAGCTGGTCGTGATCTCGCGTTCGGGCGAGATCGTGATCCACGACGAGCACGGCCGCGAGCGCGAGCGCCACAAGGTGCCGTACGGCGCCACCCTGACGGTCAAGGCCGACCAGGCGATCAAGGCCGGCACCATCCTGGCCAACTGGGACCCGCTGACCCGACCCATCATCACGGAATTCGCCGGCAAGGTGAAGTTCGAGAACGTGGAAGAGGGCCTGACGGTGGCCAAGCAGGTCGACGAGGTCACCGGCCTGTCGACGCTGGTGGTGATCGACCCCAAGCGCCGCGGCTCCGCCAAGGTGGTGCGCCCGCAGGTGAAGCTGGTCGATCCGTCCGGCAACGAGGTGAAGATCCCCGGCACCGACCACTCGGTGACGATCGCCTTCCAGGTGGGCGCGCTGATCCAGGTGCGCGACGGCCAGGACGTGGGCCCCGGCGAAGTGCTGGCCCGCATCCCGGTCGAAGGCCAGAAGACCCGCGACATCACCGGCGGTCTGCCGCGCGTGGCCGAGCTGTTTGAAGCCCGTTCGCCCAAGGACAAGGGCGTCCTGGCCGAGATGACCGGCACGGTGTCGTTCGGCAAGGAGACCAAGGGCAAGATCCGCCTGCAGATCACCGATCCGGAAGGCAAGGTGTGGGAAGAGCTGGTGCCCAAGGAGAAGAACATCCTGGTTCACGAAGGCCAGGTGGTCAACAAGGGCGAATCCGTGGTCGACGGCCCGGCCGATCCGCAGGACATCCTGCGCCTGCTGGGCTCCGAGGAACTGGCGCGCTACATCGTCGATGAAGTGCAGGACGTCTACCGCCTGCAGGGCGTGAAGATCAACGACAAGCACATCGAGGTGATCGTTCGCCAGATGCTGCGCCGCGTGATCATCGAGAACCCGGGCGAGTCCGACTACATCGCCGGCGAGCAGGTCGAGCGTTCGGAACTGCTGGACACCAACGACCGCCTGCGCAACGAGGGCAAGATCACGGCGACTTACAGCAACCTGCTGCTGGGCATCACCAAGGCCTCGCTGTCGACCGACTCGTTCATTTCGGCCGCCTCCTTCCAGGAAACGACCCGGGTGCTGACCGAAGCGGCGATCATGGGCAAGCGCGACGATTTGCGCGGCCTGAAGGAAAACGTCATCGTCGGCCGCCTGATCCCGGCCGGCACCGGCATGGCGTACCACAAGGCGCGCAAGGCGAAGGACGAGATGGACGACGCCGAGCGTCGCGCCATCGCCGACGCCGAAGCGGCGGAGCTGGCCAGCGTGACCGAAGGTGCATCCGCGGAAGCGGACGAGCCGGCGGCGGGCAGCGCCGAATAAGCGGCTCGCCTCGCGGCGACGAGGGCGCCACCTGCAAGGGTGGCGCCCTTTTTTTCTGGCCGCGGCGGATGCAGCCCGTGCCCGCGCCCTGCGCGAGGCCGTATGCTGGCGGCGCGCCGCACGGCATGCGCAATGAGGAGGCAGGAGACATGGATTTCCCCGCACTGGACACCGCCTTGCAGGCCGCCATCGATGGCGGGCAGCTGGCGGGCGTGTCGTACAGGGTGTTCCGCAAGGACGCCACGCTCGCCCAGAACTGCCTGGGGCAGGCCGACCGCGAGGCCGGCATTCCCCTGCGCGAGGACCACCTGTTCCGCGCCTTCTCCAACACCAAGCTGGTCACCAGCTGCGCCGCGCTGCAGTTGGTGGAGCAGGGCCGCATCGGGCTGGATGATCCGGTGGGCTCCTACATCCCGGCGCTCGGGGAGCTGCGGGTGCTGCGCGCCGGCGCCACCCGCATCGACGACACCGAGCCGGCGCGCGAGCCAGTGCGCATCCGGCACCTGCTCACGCACACGGCTGGCTTCACCTACGCCTTCACGCAACCCGGCACGCCCATCGCGCGCGCCTACCAGGAAGCGCGCATCCTCCATCCGCAATTCGACCTGGCGCAGACCATGGAGGCGCTCGCGCGCCTGCCGCTGCTGTTCGAGCCGGGCAGCGCCTGGAACTATTCGGTGGCGACGGACGTGGTGGGCCGGGTGGTGGAGGTCGTTTCCGGGCAGAAGCTGGACGACTACTTCCGGCAGCACATCTTCGCGCCCCTGGGCATGCACGACACCTTCTTCGCCGTCCCGCCCGACAAGCAGGCGCGGCTGGCGGCACTCTACATCGGCGACCTGCAGGAGCCGCTGCGCAGCGGCCTGCGCCGCGCCGACGACCTGCCTTACGAGGGCGCCTACCTGCAGCCGGCGGCCTTCCTGGGCGGAGGCGGCGGGCTGGTCACCTCGCTCGGGGATTTCGCGGCGCTGGTCCAAGCCCTCCTGCGCGGCGGATCACCGCTGCTGCGCCCCGAGACCATGGCTCTCGTCACCCGCAACCAGCTGCCGCCCGGCATGTGGACCCAGTTCCCGGGCCAGTCGGCGCAGGTGGGGCGGGGCCACAGCTTCGCCGGCGCCGTCGCCGTCCAGCCCTCGCCGGACCTGGCGCTGGTGCAGGGGCAGGTTGGCTGGGGCGGCCTCGCCGGCACCAAATGGCTGTTCGCGCCGGATGCGGACCTCGCCGTCGTGCTCATGACGCAGCGCTACTTGGGCAGCGACCTGCCGTACTGGCCCGCCTTCCTGCGCGCACTGCGCGAGGATCTGCGCCTGGCGTGAGGGCCGGCGGCGGCCGGCGCCGCACCGCCGAGGACCCAGGGGGCAGGAATTTCCTTGTGCTGCGCGCGACAGGGCCGCGCTGCCCCGCTGCGACAATGGCGCCAGCTTTGATGGGAGATGTCCTCATGCTGGTCCCGTTCGGTTCCGCCCCGCTGCGTGCCGCCGCCCTGGTTGCGCTCTGTGCCCTGGCCGCCGCTTGCTCCACCCGGCCCGCGCGCCCGCCGGTGGCCGCTACTGCGGCCAGCCGGCCGGCCGTCGTCGCGACACCGGCACCCGCCGTCCCGGCCGTGCCGGCACCCGCCCCCCGGGCCACGACCGACTACGGCGTGGAAAGCCACTGGCTGTGCCGTCCGGGCCGCGACGACATCTGCGCCCAGCCGCTGGTCGCCACCGCGCCCGGGCGCGACACCTCCATCAGCCTGCGACCCGATCCGGCGGCGCCCATCGACTGCTTCTACGTCTATCCCACGATCTCCTTCGACAGCACCGGCAACAGCGACCTGGTCGCGGGGCCTGAAGAACGGCGCGCCGCGCAGTACCAGCTGGCGCCCTTCGGCAGCGAGTGCCGCCTGTTCGCGCCGATGTACCGGCAGGTGACGCTGGCGGCCCTGCGCAGCCGCTTCACCGGCACCCCCATGGCGGCCGACCCCCAGCTGGCCTATGAGGATGTGCGCGCCGCCTGGAACCACTATCTCGCGAATGACAACAAGGGCCGCAACGTCGTCCTGATCGGCCACTCCCAGGGCGCGCGCATGCTGGCCGACCTGATCGCCCGCGAGATCGAGGGCAAGCCGGTGCAGGGGCAGATCGTCTCGGCCTTGCTGATCGGCGCCAACGTCGCCGTGCCCAAGGGCCGCGATGTCGGCGGCGCCTTCAGGAGCATGCCCCTGTGCCGCAACCCCAGCCAGACCGGCTGCGTGGTCGCCTACACCTCCTTCCGGGCCGACGCGCCGCCGCCGGCCGACACCTTGTTCGGGCGCATGGGCCCCACCGCCATCGGCGGGGCCGATGCCTCGGCCTACGACGTGGCCTGCACCAACCCCGCGGCGCTGGCGGGCGGACCCGGCATGCTGCGGCCGTTCATGCCCCTGCGTGCCAACCTGCTCGGCCAGGCGACGCTGGCCGGCGAATGGGGCCGGCGCGCGCAGGCGACCGATGCCGCGTTCGCGGCGCTGCCGCCGGTGTCCGCCGCCTGCGTGCAGTCCGGTGGCGCGTCCTATCTGTCGGTGCAGCTGCCGGCCGACGTGCCGGGCGACGTGGCGCTGGGTGGACAGGTCCAGCGCAACTGGGGCCTCCACCTGGTCGACATGAACCTGGCCATGGGCAACCTCGTGCAGATCGTGCAGCAGCAGTCGCGGGCGCGCGCGGCCGCCCCGGCACGCTGACCCGGTCGGGCGGGCAGGGCGCGCGGTCCTGCAG
>JAEZKX010000446.1 GCA_023436025.1 Pseudomonadota bacterium
TCTGCGCACCGCTGCGGGCGCAGGCGGCGCGCACCGTCACCGACGGTGCCGGCCGGCGCGTGGTCGTGCCGGCGCGGGTGGAGCGCGTGTTCCCGGCCGGACCGCCGGCGGCGATCCAGCTCTACACGCTGGCGCCGCAGCTGCTGCTTGGCTGGCCGCGGGCCAACCGGGCGGAGGAACTGCCCTTCCTGCTGCCCGGCATCGGCAACCGCCCGGAGGTGGGCCGCCTCACCGGCCGCGGCAACACCGCCAACCTGGAAGTGGTGCTGGGGCTGCGGCCCGACCTGGTGGTCGACGCCGGTTCGGTGCGCACGACCTACGTGGAGCTGGCCGACCGCGTGCAGCAGCAGTCCGGCATCCCCTATGCCCTGCTCGATGGCCGCTTCGAGGCCATTCCCGCCAGCTACGCGATCCTGGGCGAACTGCTGGGCCGGCCCGAGCGCGCGCGCGAGCTGGGGCGCCATGCGCAGGACACCATGGCCACGGTGCGCGCGCGTTGCCTGGCCGTGCCGGCCGCGCAGCGACCGCGCGTGTACTTTGCGCGAGGACCGGCCGGCCTCGAAACCGGCCTGGCCGGTTCCATCAACGTCGAGATCCTCGACTTCCTGGGCCTGCGCAACGTCGCCGCCGAAGCGCCGGGCGGCCTGGCCAATGTCTCGCTGGAGCAGGTGCTGCGCTGGGCGCCCGAGGTCATCGTCACCATCGACGCCCAGTTCGCCGCCAGCGTGCGCGACAACCCGCTGTGGCAGGCGGTGCCGGCGGTGCGCGCCGGCCGGGTGCACCTGGCGCCCAAGCTGCCCTTCGGCTGGATCGATTTGCCGCCCGGCGTCAATCGCCTGCCCGGGCTGTGGTGGCTGGGCCAGGTGGTCTATCCCGAGCGCTTTCCCGAGGACCTGCGCGCCATCGCGCGCGACTTCCATGCGCGCTACTACCACGTGACGCCCGACGAGTCGCAGCTGACGCGGGTGCTCGCGGGCCGGGGCTAGCGTGCGCGGGCCGCGCGGCGCCTGGGCCGCCCCGCTGGTGGCGCGGGCCGTGCTGGCCGCGGGCGTGCTGTTCGCCTTCGCGCAGGGGCGCTACCCGGTCAGCCTGGCCGAGCTGGCGCAGCTGGCCTGGGCGCAGCTCACCGGGCAGCAGGCCGGCGTGGCGCCGAACGTGGAGACCGTGGTGTGGCAGATCCGCGGTCCGCGCGTGCTGGCGGCCATCGCCGTCGGCGCCGCGCTGTCGGTGGCGGGCGCGGCCTTCCAGGGGCTGTTCCGCAATCCGCTGGTCTCGCCCGACATCCTGGGCGCATCGGCTGGTGCCGCGCTGGGCGCGCTGCTGGGCATCTACCTGTCGCTCGGCCTGGTCGGCATCCAGGCCGCGGCCTTCGCCGGCGGCCTGCTGGCGGTGGCGCTGGTCTACGCGTTGGGGGCGTCCATGCGCGCCGGCGATCCGGTGCTGATGCTGCTGCTCACCGGCGTCGTGGTCGGATCGCTGCTGGGGGCTGGCATCGGGCTGGTCAAGGTGCTGGCCGATCCCTACAACCAGCTGCCCGCCATGACCTTCTGGCTGCTGGGCAGCCTGGCGGCGGTGAGCGCGAAGGACCTGCTGCCGCTGCTGCTGCCGGTGGCGGCGGGAACCGCGCTGTTGCTGGTGCTGCGCTGGCGGCTGGACGTGATGGCGCTGCCGGACGAGGAGGCGCGCGCGCTGGGCGCGCCCACCGGCGTGCTGCGGCTGGCGATCGTCGCCGCCGCCACCCTGGTGACGGCCGCCAGCGTCGCCACCGCCGGCATCGTCGGCTGGGTGGGGCTGGTCGTGCCCCATCTCGCGCGCCTGCTGGTGGGCCCGTCGTTTCCGCGCCTGCTGCCGGTGACCGCTTTGCTGGGCGGCGCCTTCCTGCTGGCGATCGACACGCTGGCCCGCACGCTGGCGGCGGTCGAGATCCCGCTGGGCATCCTGACCGCCGTGGTCGGCACGCCCTTCTTCCTGGCCCTGCTGCGCGGCGGCCGCCACCGGGCGGGCTGATGCTGGCGGCACAGGGCCTCGCCATCGGCTACCCCGGACGCCGGGTCGGCGCCGGCTTCGAGCTCACACTGGCCGCGGGCGAGGTGTTGGCGCTGCTGGGGCCCAATGGCGGCGGCAAGACCACGCTGCTGAAGACGCTGCTGGGCCTGATCCCGCCGCAAGCCGGCGAGGTGTGGCTGGCTGGCCGCCCGCTGGCGCGCATCCCGCTGCGCGAACGCGCCCTGCAACTGGCCTATGTGCCGCAGGCGGCCGCGCCCGGCTTCGGCCTGCGGGTGCGCGAGGTGGTGCTGCTGGGGCGCACCGCCCATGGAGGCCTGCTGGCGGCGCCGACGGCGCGCGACCGCGCGGTGGTGGCCGAATCGCTGGCGCGCCTGGGCATCGCGCAACTGGCCGAACGGCCGGTCGACCAGCTCTCGGGCGGGGAGCGCCAGCTGGTGCTGGTGGCGCGGGCCCTGGCGCAGGAGCCGCGCGCCGTGCTCCTGGACGAACCCACCGCCAGCCTCGACTTCGGCAACCAGGGACGGGTGCTGCGCGAGATCCGCCGGCTGGCCGACGCCGGCCTGGCGGTGTTGTTCACCACGCACGATCCGAACCATGCCTTGCGCCATGCCGACGGCGTGCTGCTGGTGCGCGACGGCCGCACCCTGGCCCAGGGACCGGCCGACGCCCTGCTGCGGTCCGAGGTCCTGCAGGCGCTGTATGGCACGCCGGTGGAGGAACTGGGCGACGCCGTTTCCGGCCGCCGCGCCTACCTGCCCGCCTGATCGCCCATTCCAGGTCGCGCGGTGGGGCCCCGCGGCCCTACACTGTGGCCAATGACGCTTTGGCGAAGCGCCCGCAAACTTCTGACCTGCACGGTGCTGGCCCTCGCCGGGCTGGCGCCCGCGCAGGCCGATCACTTGCCCGGGCTGGCCGTGGCCGGCCGGCTGGCGCTGGCGGAGGTGCCGGAACGCGCCGTCCCCCTGGTGGGGCAGTGGGGCTTCGCCTGGAACCAGTTCGTCGATCCGGGGTGGCAGCAGCTGCCCACCACCGCGCTGGCGCCGGTGCCGGCCAGCTGGAACGACCTGGACACGGGCGGCAAGCCGCCCGGCGCCGACGGCTGGGGCAGCTATGTCCTGCAGCTGGATTGCCCGGCCGGCAGCGCGATGGCCATCGAGGCGATCGGCCAGCGCACCGCGGCGCGCATGTTCGTCAACGGCACCGAGGTGGCGGCGCACGGTTCGCCCGGGCCCTCGCCGGCGCAGAACGTGGCGGCCGTCTACAACCGCACGCCGGTGTCGCCGGAATTCGCCTGCCCGCTGCGCATCACCCTGCACGTGGCCAACTACGACCACCGCGCCGGCGGCTTCGTGCGGCCCATCGTCGCCGGACCCGAGCAGGTGCTGGCGCGCGAGCGCGAGTCGCGCCTGATCAGCCATGCGATGCTGCTGTCGGCCTATCTTTTCACCGGCTTCATCGCGCTGATCTTCTTCGCGGTGCGGCGGCGCGAGCCGGTGCCCTTGCTGTATGGCCTGTTCTGCCTGGCCATGGCCGTCTACACCGACATCGGCACGGGCGAGCGCATCTTCCTGCGCTGGCTGCCGCCGCAGGTGCCCTGGCGGCCGTTCATGACCGCCGAATACCTGGCCTGGACCAGTGCCATGGCCCTGTTCACCGCGACCTTGCGCGGCCTGTTTCCCCAGCAGGTCCCCCGCCGGCTCGTCGCCTGCGTCCTGGCCGCGCTGGGCGCGGGCGCGATCGCCGCGGTGTTGCTGCCACCGGGCGTCTACTCGCACGCGGCCGTGCCGGGCCAGGCGATCGCCGTGCTGGTGGCCGGCTACGTCGCGGTGCGCATTCTCGGCGGCCAGCGCCGCAACTCCATCGACGCGCGGGTGCTGCTGGCCGGACTGCTGGCGGTTCTGGCGACGCTGCTGCTGGACCTGCTCTTCATCGAGTCGGTCGGGCCGGGTCACAAGTTCGGGCCGATCGGCTTCGCCATCTTCCTGCTGTCGCCAGCCGTGGTGATCGGCCGGCGCCTGAGCCAGGCGCTCAACGCCGAACAGCGGGCGCACACGCTGGAAGAGAACGCGCGGCTGCGCGAAGACGTGGAGCGCATGTCGCGCCACGACCTGAAGACGCCCTTGAACAGCATCCTGGGCGTGACCCGCCTGCTGCGTGACGACATGCGGCTGAACACCGAGCAGCGCGAGCTGGTCGGCGTGCTGCAGCGATCGGGCTTCCGCATGCTGGAGATGGTCAACCTGTCGCTGGGGCTGTTCCGCATGGAGACCGGCACCTACGACTTCCGGCCGCAGGCGGTCGACCTGCGCGAGGTGGCCACCCGCGTGCTGGTGGACCTGCACTCCTATGCCGAGGCGGGCGGCGTGACCCTGCACCTGGAGGACGCCAATCCCGAGCCGGTCTACGTGCGCGCCGAGGAGCTGCTGTGCTACTCGATCCTGGCCAACCTGGTGAAGAACGCGGTGGAGGCGGCCGGATCCGGCGCCCGGGTGACGCTGCGCCTGCGCCGGGGCGACCCGGTGACCCTGACGGTGCACAACCCCGGCGAGGTGCCGGCCGACATCGCCGGCCGCTTCTTCGACAAGTACGTCACCAGCGGCAAGAGCGGGGGCACCGGCCTGGGCACCTATTCCGCGCGCCTGATGGCGCGGGCCCAGCAGGGCGACCTGGCCATGGCGACCGGCGCGGCCGGCACCACCGTCACGCTGACGCTGCGGCCACTGAGGGACGAGGCCACGGTGCCGCAGCCGCTGCTGCCGGCCCGGCGTCCCGAGCCGCAATGGGACGCCACGCGCCCGCCGCGCGAGGTGCTGCTGGTGGACGACGACGAGTACACGCGGCTGGTGATGCGCCGCTACCTGCCCAGTCCGCCTTTCGTGGTGGAAACGGCGGGCAACGGCCAGGCCGCGGCCGACGTGATGTCGCGCCGCTGGCCGCACTACCTGCTGATCGACATGGAGATGCCGTTTCGCAGCGGCGTCGACACCGTGCGCTGGGTGCGCGAGCAGGAGGCCACGCGCCGCCGCCGGCCCTGCCACGTGCTGATGCTGTCCGGCAACGACGACGAGGCCTCGATGCAGCGCGCGCTGGAAGCGGGCGCCGACCGCTTCCTGGTCAAGCCGGTGACGCGCGAGCTGCTGCTGTCGACGCTGTGGGAGATGGAGACCGGCATGTCCTACGCGGACAGCCTGGGCCATGCCGGCGAGGAGCAGTCCGAGCTGGCGCCGCTGGAGGGGTCGACCATGGAAGACGAGATCGTCATGGTGGATCCGGAGTGGATCGAGTTCTTCCCGGACTTCATGCGAAGCCAGCGCGAGACGGTCGATGCCATGGCGCGCGCGCTGGACGCGGGCGACCGCGAGGACGTGCAGTTCCTCGCCCACCGCGCCACCGGCGGACTGGGCACCATGGGCCTGGCCTGGGCGGCGCGCCAGACGCGCGCGGTGGAGCGCGAGGCGCTGCATGCGCCGCCGGAGGAGCTGGAGCAGCGCATCCGGGTGCTGCGCGAGCACCTGCGTAAGGTGCGTTTCGAATCGTCGGAGGAGCGCCAGGGGTAGCATGGCGCAGCGGCTTTAGGGAAGGTCTGAACAAGACTGGTTCGTGCGGTCACGTGGCCCTGCGATGAATTCAAGGCGGCGGCGATCCAGGGGTGCGTGCGGCCAGGCGTGTCAATGGCAGCGGTAGCCTTGGCGCACGGCTGAACTCGACGATGCTGCGCAAGTGGGCGACCCAGGCGGAGCGCATGATCGGATCCATACAGCGGTCGCGCCGGCTGCCGTGCAGGCGCCGCCGCCGTCGTTCGTTCCCTGGCGCTTCCGGCGCCGGACGTCAACGGCGAGATTCGCATCGAGCTGCAGCACGCGGGAACAACGGTGAAGATCGTCTGGCCAGCCTCCTCGGCCGGCGACTGCGCCGCTTGGTTGCGCGACTGGCTGAGATAATTCGCTGGATGCCGTGTGGCTTTGCACCGAGCCATGGACATGCGTGCCGGAGCCGACACGGCGCTGGCGCGAGTGGTCCAGGTCTTCGGTGCGGCGCGACCTCATCACGCCTATGTCTTTGCCAACAAGCGCTCGACGGGCCTGAAAGTGCCCGTGCACGACGGGATTGGCGTCTGGCTCGTTGCTCCTGCGAGGATTCCTCTGGCGCGCATGATGACGTGCCTCCGGCAGCAACGCACCCCGGCCGCCGCCCGGGGGGCGCAGCGCGAGCGCTGCGCGTCAATGTGCGATCTTCGAAGACTGTTTTGGACGCGACCAAACGTGCGGCCACGTGGCGCCTGCTGCCTTAGACGCGGGGCTTGTCGCCGCCGAACAGCGCGTCCAGGTGCCGCTCGAACGCGTGATAGCCGATGCGGTCGTACAGTTCCTCGCGCGTCTGCATCTGGTCGATCACGTTGCGCTGGTGGCCGTCGCGGCGCAGGGCGGTGTAGACGTTCTCGGCCGCCTTGTTCATCGCCCGGAAAGCGGACAGCGGGTACAGCACCATCCCGACGCCGGCGTCGCGCAGTTCGTCGACGGAGAACAGCGGGGTCTGGCCGAACTCGGTGATATTCGCAAGAAGGGGTGCACCCACGGCGTCGGCGAAGCGGCGGTAGGTCGCCAGGTCATACGCGGCCTCGGCGAACACAGCGTCGGCCCCCGCCTCAAGGCAGGCGTGCGCACGCTCGATGGCCGCGTCCACGCCCTCCACCGAAATGGCGTCTGTGCGCGCGATGATGAAGAACTGGTTGTCGGTGCGCGCATCCACCGCGGCCTTGATGCGGTCCACCATTTCCGGTGCGGTGACGATGTCCTTGCCGGGGCGGTGGCCGCAACGCTTGGCGCCTGCCTGGTCCTCGATGTGGCACGCGGCGGCGCCGGCTTGTACCAGGCTCTTGATGGTGCGCGAAATGTTGAAGGCGCTTGGGCCGAAACCGGTGTCGATGTCCACCGCCAGCGGCACATCGCAGACGTGGGTGATGCGGCGAACGTCGATCAGCACGTCTTCCAGGCCGATGATGCCAAGGTCCGGCAGGCCCAACGAACCCGCGGACACGCCGCCGCCGGAAAGGTAGATGGCCTTGTAGCCTGCGCGCTTGGCGAGCAGCGCGTGGTTGGCGTTGATGGTGCCGACGATCTGCAGCGGCTCTTCCTGGGCGAGGGCGGCGCGGAAGCGCGCGCCGGGCGAGGCGGAGGTGGTTTGGGTCATTGAGTGTCGGCGGCGACGGGGCCGGCGGAGAAATCGGATTCATGGCGCCGCAGGGCGCCGGTGCTCTCGCGCATGTGCGCAAGCATGGTGGAGGTAGGCTTGGCGTATAGCTGCCGGCGGCTCACGTCCAGCACGCCGGCGCCGCGGCTGCGCACCAGGAAGGCAGCGTGCTGGAACAGCACGCCCAGGGCATCGAGAACCACCGCGCCTTCAACGCCCAGCAGGCGGTGGCGCACCAGAAACTCGTTCAGCACGCCGTCGCCGGGGATGATGACCTCGGCGCCCAGGCGCAGCGCCCGCTGGCACGCCGCGACGAAGCGCGCCTTGATGGAGTCAAGCACCTCGCCCTCGCGCTCCAGGTCGGACAGGCGCACGGCGGGCGTCATCGCGACCACGCCGGCCATCCGCCCCGAGAGGCTGTAGGAGGCAACCAGGTCCTCGGTGAGCATCTTCTGGAAATCGGTGATCGATACGATTGCGAATCGGCGCCCGAGCGAGCAGGCCGTGAGCACGCAAGACTCCGTCAGGCTGACCACCGGGATGTCGACGAGCGAGCGGGCCTGGTGCAGCGCTGGGTCGAAGAAGCAGCCGATCGCCAGCGCGTCGTAGCCCGCGTCCTGGGCTGCCAGCGCGGCCTCCAGCACCTGCTTCTCGTTGATCATGCGCAGGCCGCCGATGCTGTTGACGTCCATCGGCGCGATGCCGCTCGGATAGGTGCCTGGACGCAGCCCATGCACCACCACCTCGGCGTCGGCGCCCATCACCGCCCGGCCGTGCGCGCGCAGCGTGTCGCGGTACTGCGTCAGCGTCGTGAGATCGGTGAAACTCTGGTGCCAGATCCTCATGCGCCGGAATCGTATCGGCCAAACCCCGAGAGACATTCGCAAATTGCGAAAAGTGCGTTCGCCCTGCGGAGACTGGCGGACCCCTGGTGCGCTTCCTACACTGCCGCCATGACCTCGACCTCCCAGCGCCGCGGCCAGGGCTTCGCCCGCCGCTCCCTCCTGGCCCTCGGTCTGGCGGCCGCCTGCGCCCCCGGCCTCGTGTCCGCCCAGGACTTCCCGAACAAGCCGATCAAGTTGGTTGTAGGCTACCCGCCCGGCGGCTCCAACGACATCGTCGCCCGCATCGTCGCCCCGCGCCTGGGCGAGGAGCTCGGGACCACGGTTGTCGTGGAGAACAAGGCCGGCGTGAGCGGCGCGATCGGCGCCGACTTCGTGGCCAAGTCCGCTGCCGACGGCTACACGCTGCTGCTCGCCAGCGCGAGCCCGGTGGTGATCACGCCGCACACCATCCCCAAGGTGCCGTTCAACACCCTGACGGACTTCACCGCGATCAACACTGTGGGCCTTACCCCCGAGGCGATCGCCGTGTCGCCTTCCTTGGGCGTGAAGGACCTTAAGGAACTTCTGGCGCTGGCCCGCACGCGCCAGGTGTCCCTGTCCTCGTCAGGCACCGGCGGCCTGCCGCACCTGACCATCGAACTGCTGATGCAGGCGGCCAAGGGCAAGATCGTCCACGTTCCTTACAAAGGCGCCGGCCCCGCGGTCACGGACACGCTGGCCGGCCACGTCAACGGCATCGTGATGGACGTGCCGCCGCTGTTCCCGCTGTTCCAGGACGGTCGCCTGCAGCCGCTGGCGGTGACCAGCGCCAAGCGCGTGGAATTCCTGCCGAACGTGCCGACCGCGCAAGAGGAACTGCCCGGCTTCGACGTCACCAACTGGGTGGGCGTCTTCGGCCCTGCCAAGCTGCCCGCGGCCGTGACGGCGAGGCTCAATGCGGCGCTGACGAAGGTCGTGGCGCGCGAGGACGTGCGCGCCCAGCTGATCAAGGTGGCGGTGGTGCCGTCCTCCATGGCCAACCCCGCCGCCTTCCAGCAGTTCGTGGCGGCCGAGTACGGCCGCTGGGGCAAGCTGGTCAAGGAAAAGAACATCGTCGCCGAGTAAGCGCAGGGCTGTCCGCATGAAGATTTCCGCGAGGGACGCCGTGCTGGCGCTCGGCCTGGCCGTCGCCGCCTCCGCGCACGCGCAGCACTGGCCTGCGCAACCGGTCCGCATCGTCGTCGGCTATCCCGCCGGGGGCGCCTCCGACGTCGCAGCGCGCATCGTCGGCCAGAAGCTCGCCGAGCGACTCGGACAGGCCGTGGTCGTTGAGAACAAGCCCGGCGCCGCTGGCAACATAGGCGCCGACTTCGTGGCCAAGTCGCCCGCCGACGGCTACACGCTGCTGCTCGGCACGATCTCGCTGTCGGTCAACCCGAGCCTGTATCCGAAGATGACGTACGACCCGCAGAAGGACCTGGCGGCGATCTCCATGATCTCCTCCGCGCCCTTCGTGCTGGTGGCCCACCCGAACTCGCCGTACACCAGCGTCAAGGCGCTGCTCGACGCGGCGCGCGCGGGCGAGGGCGCGGTGGACTACGCAACGGCGGGCAATGGCTCCGGCTCGCACCTGTTCATGGAACTGTTCTCCAGCACCGCCGGGGTGAAGTTCAACCACATCCCGTACAAGGGTGCCGCGCCGGCGATGAACGACGTTCTGGGTAACCAGGTACCCGTCACCTTCGACAACATCATCACGACGCTGCCGCTTGTGCACGCGGGCAAGCTTCGGGCTCTGGCGGTGAGCACCAAGCAGCGTTCGAAGGTCGCACCCGACATCCCGTCCCTGGCTGAGAGCGGCGTGCCCGCCTTCGATGCCACGGCGTGGTTCGGCCTGTTCGCGCCCACCGGCACGTCGAATGACATCGTGCAGCGCCTCAGCCGCGAAGTGGCCGAGGTGGTGAAGGACCCGGTCGTGGCAGAGAAGCTGCTGAAGCTGGGCGGCGAGCCCGCGAGCAGCACGCCCGAAGCCTTCGAGCGTTTCTTCGGCGGCGAAGTCGCCAAGTGGCGCAAGGTCATCCAGCACGCCGACATCCGGGTGGATTGAACGCATGTCGCTGGCCAGGGAATTCGTCTCGGCCCTGCTGGCACTGCGCCGCGCCATTGGCGAGGCGCAGCGCGCGGGCTCCTGCCTGCGCATCGCCGACTCCGTCGGCATCGGCCTCGGCGCCACCGCCGGCGAGGACACCGCGCTGCAGGTTGTCGAGGCGCTCGCGACGGGGTCGAACGGCGGCGCATGCGGCATCTTCGGCCAGGAGCGCCGCGAGACCCCGGCCGCGGCCGCCTTTGCCAACTCCGCGCTGGTGCACGTGCTTGACTTCGACGACATCCACGACGCGGCGCGCCTGCATCCCACCACCGTCAGCCTGCCGGCGGCGCTCGCCGCCGCGCAACTGGCGGGCGCGTCGGGCGCCGGAGTGGTCGACGCAGTGCTGCTCGGCGACGAACTCATGTGTCGCCTGGGCGTGACCTGCGCGCCCAAGGGCACCGGACCCGGGTCGGACTGGTTCCTCACGCAACTCTTCGGCTACTTCGGCGGCGCGCTCGCGTCCGGCCTGGTCCTCGGCCTGTCGGACGACCAGCTGGTCTCGGCCTTCGGCCTCGCGTACATGCAGGCCGCCGGCGGCAAGCAGGCGGGCTTCGGCACCGGCGCCACCGCGCGCGCAATCTACCCCGCGTTCGCCACCATGGGCGGCGTGCAGGCCAGCCTGCTGGCCCGCGCCGGCGTGCGCGGCCCCGAGGG
>JAEZKX010000456.1 GCA_023436025.1 Pseudomonadota bacterium
GCCCGGCGCCCCGCCGCTGAGGCCCGGCGCGGGCCCCGCCTGGAAGAGCGGGCGCGGGGGACCTATGATTGCCCCCGCCATGACCAACTCCAACCTCTTCAGCGCCCTGCGCGCCGCCTTCCCCGCCGACCTCGACGCCGTCGCCATCGAGACCGAGAACGGCCTCGCCTACAGCTGGCGCGACCTCGACCGCGCCACCGCGATGATCGCCAACCTGCTGGCGTCGCTGAACCTGGAGGAGGGCGCGCGCATCGCGGTGCAGGTGGAGAAGTCGGTCGAGGCGGCGCTGCTGTACCTGGCCACGTTGCGCGCGGGCTACGTCTTCCTGCCGCTGAACACCGCCTACCAGAAGGCCGAGATCGAGTACTTCGTCGGCAACGCCGAGCCCGCGGTGGTGGTCTGCAGCCCCGCCAACTTCGGCTGGGTCAGCCGCATCGCCTTCCAGGCCGGCACGCGCCACGTCTTCACCCTCGGCGACGACCGCACCGGCACGCTGCTGCAGCGCGCCGCGCTGCAAAGTGACCAGCACGCGCCCGCGCAGCGTGCCGACGGCGACCTGGCGGCCATCCTCTACACCAGCGGCACCACCGGCCGCAGCAAGGGCGCCATGCTGTCGCACGGCAACCTGCTGTCCAACGCCGAGGTGCTCAAGACCTACTGGGGCTGGCGCGAAGGCGACGTGCTGATCCACGCGCTGCCCATCTTCCACGTGCACGGCCTGTTCGTCGCCCTGCACGGCGCGCTGCTCAATGGCAGCCGCATGCTGTGGCTGGACCGCTTCGACCCGAAGAAGGTCATCGAGCGCCTGCCCGAGGCCACCGTGTTCATGGGCGTGCCCACGCTCTACACGCGCATGCTGGCCGAGCCGCGCCTGGACCGCGCGGCGGCGCGCAATATGCGGCTGTTCATCTCCGGCTCGGCGCCCCTGCTGAAGGAAACCTTCGACGAGTGGGAGCAGCGCACCGGCCACCGCATCCTGGAGCGCTACGGCATGAGCGAGACCATCATGCTCACCTCCAACCCCTACGACCCCGCCGACGGCGAGCGCCGCGGCGGCACCGTCGGTTTCCCGCTGCCGGGCGTCGGCCTGCGCGTGCACGACGACCAGGGCCAGCCCCTGCCCACCGGCGAGATCGGCGGCATCCAGGTCAAGGGCCCCAGCGTGTTCAGCGGCTACTGGCGCATGCCCGAGAAGACGAAGGAGGAGTTCACCGCCGACGGCTGGTTCAAGACCGGCGACGTCGGCAAGGTGGACGAGCGCGGCTACGTCACCATCGTCGGGCGCAGCAAGGACCTCATCATCAGCGGCGGCTACAACGTCTATCCGGCCGAGATCGAGGGCTACATCAACGAACTGCCGGGGGTGGCCGAGAGTGCCGTGGTGGGCGTGCCGCATCCCGACTTCGGCGAGGTGGGGGTCGCCATCGTCACCGCCCGGTCCGGCGCCCGCGTGGAGCCGGCGGACGTGATCGCGACGCTGAAGTCGCAGCTGGCCAACTTCAAGATCCCCAAGCGCTGCTTCGTGGTCGACGAACTGCCGCGCAACACCATGGGCAAGGTGCAAAAGAACGTTCTACGCGCGCAGCACCAGTCCCTGTTCGCCTAGTTCGGCACGGTTTCGGGCGCCCCTGTCGCGGTGCGACAGGCCCGCTCCCGGCGGTGCGATGGGCCTGCCTCGCCTGCGGCTGGGCGGGGCGCCGGAGCCGAGGCGGCGCCGCGCGCGACCCGGCTTGTCAACAAATGCCCTCGAAGCGCCCCACCGCGGCGGGTGGAACGGGCACAATGCAGCCAGGCTCCCTTGGACCCCAGTGCAGGTACCACTGTCCCACGAGACCGACGTCGCCGGCTTCCACGGCGAAGCGACCCGTCTCCTTGCCCAACAGGTTCCGCCGGAAACGGTGGTGTGGACGTCCTCACCCGCGCAGGACATCGAGGAGGACTCGCTGCAGGCCCAGGAGCGCGCCACCATCCGCAGCCGGGCCGCGCGCGCCATCATTCCGCAGTCGTTCGTGCGCATGAGCGAGCTGGTGGTGCTGCACCGCGATGCCCAGCGCTTCGACCTGCTCTACCGTTCGCTCTGGCGCCTGGTCTACGAGCCCGGCCTCAAGAACGACTTCAGCGACGACGACCTGGCCCGGCTGCGCCAGATGGCGCAGTCGGTGCGGCGCGACATCCAGAAGATGCGCACGCGCATCCAGTTCCATCCGCTGGAGGTCAAGGGCCGCCAGCTCCACGTCGCCTGGTACGAGCCGACCCACTTCATCTGCGAGACGGTCGGCCACATGCTCGCCAAGCGCGACCTGCCCTTGCCCTGGGTGGTGCTCACGCCCGACCGCAGCCTGCGCTGGGATGGCCAGCGCATGCGCAGCGCGCCGGGTCTCGCGCCACACCAGCAACCGCAGCATGGCCCGCCCGGGCAGTGGGCCGAGGTGCTGGGCACCGTGCCCTGGCTCTGAGGCCGCGGGTGGCGCCGCTCAGGCCGGCGTCGAGGGGTGGGACAGGCCTGACGAGAAGCTGAAATCGCTGCGCGTGCGTTGCCATTGCACGCCGGTGTCGCCGATGAGCTCGCGGCAGCGCATGAACAGGCTGTCGAGCGCGCCGTCCTGCAGGTCGCGCAGGTGGTGGTAGCGCGGGTCGGCGTAGTAGGGCCGCTGCGACGACTGCGTCATGCGCAGGATGTTCTCTTCCCAGAAGTACTGCATGAGCTCGCGGTGCGTCTGCAGCAGCTTGACCATCAGCGGCGACAGCTCCGGCAGCCACTGGTCCTTGATCTGGCAGGCCTGTGCCAGGGCTGCCGGAATCGTGAGGTCTTCCGGGTTCTGGTGCAGCAGCGGTTCGTCGCGGTGCCAGTCGACCCAGGCCGAATAGGCCTTCAGGCAGTCGATCAACTGGTACCCGGCCGCGCGCCGGGCCTGCAGGCGCTGGCGCCGGCGGGCGTGCAGGCGCCACAGCGGCACGGCGGCCGCCGCCAGGAGCAGGGCGACGAGGAAGACATCTTGCATGTTGGCAACACATTCTTACCGATGTAGTGCCAACGCGCTACGTCCGTCCGGGGCATTGCACGGCATGCGGAGGGTGCCCGGAAGCCGTCACCGCCCGCCACGCGCCTGAGGCAGAGACGTACTGCGCGCGTCCGCCAAGGATCAGGAGCGCCGCCAAGGCATGACCCGCCGTCGAGCCGGCGGCCCCCCATGCGCGGCCATGCGGGTCCTACACTAGCAGTCCGGCGTTTCCCGGAACGCATCGTGCAGCCTCCCACCGTCGAGAGAGTGCCCATGAACAGCCTGCTTGCGCCGCGGATCCTGGTCGTCTCCCTCCTGCTGGGGCAAGGCGGGCTGGCCGGGGCGCAACCAACGGGCCCGGTGCGCGGCGAGGCCGGACGTGGCCAGGTAACCGAAGCCGGCGCCCCGCCCGCAGCCGCGGGGGCGGCGCTCCCTGCCAAATCCGCCGAGCTCCTGCCGGCCAGCGCGACGCTCGCCCGGATCGAGGGCGAACTGGCGCAACTGCGGCAGGCGGTGGGACAGACCCGCGC
>JAEZKX010000457.1 GCA_023436025.1 Pseudomonadota bacterium
GCCCGGCGCCATGATGCCGGAGCTGGTGCGCGTGCTCGGCGCGGCGCGCTGACGCCGCAGGTCGGGCCTGCCGTGCGCAGCCACGCAGGCCGCTTGCGCGCGGGGCCATCGTCGCGCATCCTCACGGCGCCGGTTGCCGGCGCCACGAGATTCCCAGGAGACCCTGCATGATCGCCACCCGCCCCCTGTTCGAGCTGACGCTGCAGGTTCCCACCATCGTCGACGTCGGCGACACGCCGCTGGGGCGGCGCCGCATCGCCACCGTCGCCGGCGGTGAATTCCAGGGCGAGCGCCTGCGCGGCACCGTGGTCGGCACGCCGGCCGGCGACTGGCTGCTGCAGCGCCAGGACGGCGTCACCGTGCTCGACGTGCGCATCCTGCTGCGCACCGACGACGATGCTTACATCTACATGAGCTACCGCGGCGTGCGCCACGGACCGGCCGATGTCATGGCGCGCCTGGCTGCGGGGGAGCAGGTCGACCCGCAGAGCTACTACTTCCGCATGGTTCCGGTGTTCGAGACGGCGGCGCCGAAGTACGCCTGGCTCAATGGCATCGTGGCCGTGGGCAAGGGCCGGCGCGAGCCGCAGGGGCCGATCTACACGGTCGAAGAGGTTCTCTGACCGCCGCGGCTGCGCACAGGCGCCCAGGCCGGCACGGCAAAGAAAAAGCGGCCACGCGGGCCGCTTCGATCCGATGTGCGCCTTCGCCCGGGGGCGAAGGCAACCGGCTCAGTCGTTCCCCAGCGACGGCAGCGGCGCGTCGCCGCCGGTCACCAGCAGGCCGGCCTTGCTGTAGATGCCCAGCTTGCCGCGCGTGTCGGTGATGTCCAGGTTGCGCATGGTCAGCTGGCCGATGCGGTCCTTGGGCGAGAAGGGGGCGTTCTCCACCTTTTCCATCGACAGGCGTTCCGGCGCGTAGGTCAGGTTGGGCGACTCGGTGTTGAGGATCGAATAGTCGTTGCCGCGGCGCAGTTCCACCGTGACTTCGCCGGTCACCGCGCGCGCCACCCAGCGCTGCGCGGTTTCGCGCAGCATGATGGCCTGCGGGTCGAACCAGCGGCCCTGGTACAGCAGGCGGCCGAGGCGGCGGCCGTTGTCGCGGTACTGCTCGATGGTGTCCTCGTTGTGGATGCCGGTGACCAGGCGCTCGTAGGCGATGAACAGCAGCGCCAGGCCGGGGGCCTCGTAGATGCCGCGGCTCTTGGCCTCGATGATGCGGTTCTCGATCTGGTCGCTCATGCCCAGGCCGTGGCGGCCGCCGATGCGGTTGGCTTCCAGGATCAGTTCGACGGGGTCGTCGAAGGTCTTGCCGTTCAGGGCGACCGGTTGGCCTTCCTCGAAGCGCACGCGCACTTCCTCGGCCTTCACCGCGACCTCGTCCTTCCAGAAGGCCACGCCCATGATCGGGTTGACGATCTTGATGCCGGTGTTCAGGTTCTCCAGGTCCTTGGCTTCGTGGGTCGCGCCCAGCATGTTGCTGTCGGTGGAGTAGGCCTTCTCGGCCGACATCTTGTAGCCGAAGCCGGCGGCCGTCATGAAGGCCGACATCTCGGCGCGGCCGCCCAGCTCGTCGATGAAGGCCTGGTCGAGCCAGGGCTTGTAGATGCGCAGGGCCGGGTTGGTCAGCAGGCCGTAGCGGTAGAAGCGCTCGATGTCGTTGCCCTTGAAGGTGCTGCCGTCGCCCCAGATGTGGACGTCGTCCTCCTTCATCGCCGCCACCAGCATGGTGCCGGTGACCGCGCGGCCCAGCGGCGTGGTGTTGAAGTAGGTCGCGCCCGCGGTGGAGATGTGGAAGGCGCCGCACTGCAGCGCGGCGATGCCTTCGTGCGCCAGCTGCTTGCGGCAGTCGACCAGGCGGGCCTTCTCGGCGCCGTACTCCATGGCCTTGCGCGGGATGGCGTCGTAGTCCGGCTCGTCGGGCTGGCCCAGGTTGGCGGTGTAGGCGTAGGGGACGGCGCCCTTCTTGCGCATCCAGTGCAGGGCGGCGCTGGTGTCCAGGCCGCCGGAGAAGGCGATGCCGACCTTCTGGCCGAGCGGCAGGCTTTCGAGGATCGTGCTCATGGCGTGTTCAACCGAAGTGGCAGATGTAGTGGTAGGCCTCGGCGACCTTGATCTCGAAGCTGGAGTTGCCCGGCACCGAGAACTGCTCGCCGGCGACGGACTTCTTCCATTCGTCGCTGCCCGCCAGCTTGTATTCGCAGGCACCGGCCACGCACTCCATCACTTCGGGCGCGCCGGTGTTGAAGGTGAGCGTCGCCGGCAGGATCACGCCCACCGATTTGCGGGTGCCGTCGGCCAGGGTGACGGCGTGGCTGATGCACTTGCCGTCGAAGTAGACATTGGCTTGGGTCGCCACGGAGGCGACGGCGAGTTGTTCGGTGGGCATGGAAGCAGGGCGGTCCGATGGAGGGAAACCCGCCATTTTAGGCGACCGGCGCCGGTGGCCTTCCGGCACCGTGGGGGGCGCCCGCACAAGGCACAACGGCCTCTTGGAGGCCGTTGAATGGGAGCGGCGGGCGCCTCAGCGCCAGTGGCGATGGTGGCGATGGCCGCCGTGGTAGACGTAGCCGAAGTTCAGCGTGACCGGCGGACGGTAGTAGGGCGCCGCGTACACCGGGTAGGCCGGAGCGGCCTGGTAGACGATGGGCGCGACCGGCTGCGTCACCACCACCGGCGGGGCCGCCGGGTAGGTGACAGCGGGTGCCACCACGGCGGGCTGGGCGTACTGCGGCTGCGGCGCGTACTGCGCCACTGGCGGCGCGGCGTAGTCGCTGCCGCCCACCGGCGAGACCTGCAGGGGGATGGTCGGGCCCGGGTCGTACGGCATCTGCACCGTATGCTGGCGGCCGTTGTACTCGTAGGTGACGTTCCAGGCGACGGTGCGGTTTTCGTAGGCGGTCTCGGTGGTGCACAGCGGGCCGGCCACGTAGGCCTGGTTGCCTTCGACGCTGTTGCCCACCGCCGCGCCGCCCACCGCGCCCAGGCCGATGGCCGCGGCCCGGCCGCCGCCGTGGCCGATGGTGTTGCCGATGGCCGCGCCGGCGATGGCGCCGACCAGGGCACCCACGCCGGAGGGCTGGCGCTGCACCACCACAGGCTGGTTGTTGCAGACCTGCCGCGGCACGGCGACTTGCTGGATCACGGGCGTGCTCGAGACGACGTTGCCGACTTCCTGTGCGGCGGCACCGAAGGCGGTGAGACCCAGCGCAACGAGGAGGATGGAGTGCTTCATGGCAGTAAACCGAAAGTGGATACCCGCAGTTTAGGCAGGCGGGCAAACCCTTGCAGGAACTTTAGGTAAAGCCAGGGTAAATAGCCACGCTCAAACGGAGGATTTACGCCTGGACCAATCAGCAGCGTCGAACCCCACGGTGACATCCTGCGCATTCCACTCCACCACCGGCCGCTTGATGACGCTGGGTTGGGCCAGCATCAGGGCGCGGGCGCCGGCGGCGTCGCCGGCGCCGGCCTGGGCCGCCGGGTCCAGCTTGCGCCAGGTCGTGCCCTGGCGGTTCAACAGCTTCTGCCAGCCGGCCGCCTCCATCCAGCGGTCGAGCCGGTCGGCCGGCACGCCCTGCTTCTTGAAATCGTGGAAGGTGTATTCCACGCCCTCGGCGCCGAGCCAGGCGCGCGCCTTCTTGACCGTGTCGCAGTTCGGAATGCCGTAGAGAGTGATCGCCATGGGGCGATGATAGGCCGCGCGCTTTTCAGTTGACCGCGTCCGGCGCCCGGGCCTTCACGCTGGGCTGGGTGGGCGGCTTGGTCGCCGGCTTCGCGTCCGGGCTGGGCGCGGCGGTACCGTGCTTTTCGCTGGTCTTGGGCGCCGCTGCGCCCTCGGGTGTCAGGCGGCCCTGGGGCTGTCCCGAGGGGGCCGAGCCGGTCCGGGCCTCGGCTTCGATGGTCGCCAGTGGCGCGACCGGCGTGGGCGGATACACGGGCCAGCCCTCCTGGGCGGCGCGCATGCGCCAGCGGGCGGCCACCGCATCCATGGATGCGGCGAGGGCGATCTCGGCCTGCTGCGTCGCGCTGGGCACGCCTGCGG
>JAEZKX010000121.1 GCA_023436025.1 Pseudomonadota bacterium
GCGGCCAGCTGTGGTGCGTGTTCGGCTGCGGCGGCGACCGCGACCCGACCAAGCGCCCGCTGATGGCGGCCGTGGCGGAGAAGAACGCCGACCACGTGGTCGTCACCAGCGCCAACCCGCGCAGCGAGAAGCCCGAGCACATCATCAGCCAGGTGCTGCTGGGACTGTCGCACGCCGACGCGGTGGAGGTCGAGGCCGACCGGGCGCGGGCGATCGCCGGTGCCGTGGCCGCCGCCGCGGCCGCCGACGTCATCCTGATCGCCGGCAAGGGCCACGAGGACTACCAGGAGATCGCGGGCGTCAAGCACCCGTTCTCCGACCAGGCGCACGCGCTGCGGGCGCTGGAGGCGAGGAAATGAGCATGTTCACGCTGCAGCAGGCCGCGGCCTGGATTGGCGGCCATCTGGTCGGCGACGGCGCCGTGCGCATCGACCGGGTGCACACCGACACCCGCACGCTGCAACCCGGCGACCTGTTCGTCGCGCTGCGCGGCGAGCGCTTCGATGCCAACGACTTCCTCGCCGAGGCGCAGGCGCGCGGCGCGGTGGCCGCGATCGCGCACCGCGGCCGCCTGCCGGCCGGCCTGCCCGGCATCGAGGTCGACGACGGCACGCTGGCCCTCGGCACGCTGGCGCGGGCCTGGCGGCGCCAGTTCGCGCTGCCCCTCATCGCCGTGACCGGGAGCAACGGCAAGACCACGGTCACGCAGATGATCGCCGCCATCCTGCGCGCCTGGCAGCCCGAGGCGTACCTGGCGACCCAGGGCAACCTGAACAACGACATCGGCGTGCCGCTGACCCTGCTGCGCCTGCGCGCGGCCCACCGCATCGGCGTGATCGAGCTGGGCATGAACCACCCCGGTGAGATCGCCTACCTCGCCGGCATCGCCGAGCCGACGGTGGGGCTGGTCAACAACGCGCAGCGCGAGCACCAGGAATTCATGGCCACCGTGGAAGCGGTGGCGCGCGAAAACGGCAGCGTCCTGCAGGCGCTGCCGGCGGACGGCACGGCGGTGTTCCCGGCGGGTGACGCGTTCACCGCGCTGTGGGCGCGGCTGGCCGCCGGCCGCCAGCACCTCACGTTCGGCGACACGGGCGCCGACTTCCGTTTGGCCGGGTCTGAATGGCAAGAAGGCCATTGGCAGGTGGCGGCGACCACGCCCGCCGGGCCGATGGCGTTCAAACTCCATATCGCCGGCCGCCACAACGTGCGCAACGCCCTGGCCGCGGCCGCCTGCGCCCGTGCCGCCGGCGTGCCCACCGAGGCCATCGTCCGCGGCCTGGAAAGTTTCGAGCCGGTCAAGGGCCGCTCGCGCGCGCTGGCCTTGCCCCTGGGCGGCCGCACGCTCACGCTGGTGGACGACACCTACAACGCCAACCCGGACTCGGCGCGCGCCGCCATCGACGTGCTGGCCGAACTGCCCGGTCCGCGCCTGCTGGTGCTGGGCGACATGGGCGAGGTCGGCGACCAGGGCCCGGCCTTCCATGCCGAGGTGGGCGCCTATGCGCGCGAACGCGGCATCGAGCGGCTGTACACGATGGGGACGCAGGCCGCGGCCATGCAGGGGACGCACTTCGCCGACTGCGACGCGCTGAATGCCGCCGTGCTCGCTGCGCTGGGGGACACGGGCAGCGTGCTGGTCAAGGGTTCCCGGTTCATGAAGATGGAGCGCGTGGTCGAGGCGATCACGGCGCACGCAAGACAACAGGAGACGCCCGATGCTGCTTAGCCTGGCGCAATGGCTGCAGACCCTCGGGCCCGAATTCGGCTGGCTGCGGGTGGTGCAATTCATCACCTTCCGCGCCGTCATGGCCGCGATGACCGCACTGCTGATCGGCATCATTGCCGGCCCCTGGGTGATCCGCCGGCTGACGGCGCTGAAGATCGGCCAGCCGGTGCGCGATTACGCGATGCAGACGCACCTGGTCAAGAGCGGCACGCCCACCATGGGTGGCGTGCTGATCCTGCTGTCCATCGCCATCTCGACGCTGCTGTGGTTCGACATCACCAACCGCTTCGTCTGGATCGTGCTGGCGGTGACGCTCGGCTTCGGCGCCATCGGCTGGGTGGACGACTGGCGCAAGGTGGTCAACAAGGACCCCGAGGGCATGCCCTCGCGCGAGAAGTACTTCTGGCAATCGGTCATCGGCCTGCTCGCCGCGTTCTACCTGGTGTTCAGCATCTCGGAGAGCAACAACTACCGGGTGCTGCAGCTGTTCCTGCAGTGGGTGTGGTCCGGCTTCGACGTCGACCTGCCGCCCAAGGCCGGACTGCTGGTGCCCTTCTTCAAGGAGATCAGCTATCCGCTGGGCGTGTTCGGCTTCGTGATCATGACCTACCTGGTGATCGTGGGCGCGAGCAATGCGGTGAACCTCACCGACGGCCTGGACGGCCTGGCCATCATGCCCGTGGTGATGGTCGGCTCGGCCCTGGGCGTGTTCGCCTACGTCACCGGCAGCGCGGTGTACTCGCGCTATCTGCTGTTCCCGTACATTCCGGGCGCCGGCGAGTTGCTGATCTTCTGCGCGGCCATGGCCGGGGCCGGCCTGGCCTTCCTCTGGTTCAACGCCCATCCGGCCCAGGTCTTCATGGGCGACGTCGGCGCGCTGGCGCTGGGCGGCGCCCTGGGCACCATCGCCGTCATCGTGCGCCAGGAGATCGTGCTGGCCATCATGGGCGGCATCTTCGTCGTCGAGGCGCTGTCGGTGATGGCGCAGGTGGTGTACTTCAAGTACACGAAGAAGAAGTACGGCGAGGGCCGGCGCATCCTGAAGATGGCGCCGCTGCACCACCATTTCGAGAAAACCGGCTGGAAGGAGACGCAGGTGGTGATCCGCTTCTGGATCATCACCATGCTGCTGTGCCTGGTCGGCCTGTCCACGCTGAAGCTGCGGTGATGGAAGAAACCGTGCTCCCCGTTCCCGACCAGCCGAGCCAGGCGCCCGCGCCGGTCGCACCCGCGCGCGTGCTGGTGCTGGGCTGCGGCCTGTCGGGCCTGGCGATGGCCCGCTGGTGCGCGGCGCAGGGCGCCGAGGTCACCGTGGCCGACACGCGCGATGCGCCGCCGCAGCTGGCGCTGCTGCGCGAGCAGGTGCCGGCGGCGACCTTTGTCAGCGGCCCCTTCACCGCCGACCTGGTGCAGGGCCGCCAGCAGGTGCTGCGCAGCCCCGGGCTGGCGCCGGCGACGATCGCGCCGGTGGTCGAGGCCGCGCGCGCCCAGGGCGTCCCGGTGCGCGGCGAGTTGAACCTGTTCACCGAGGCCCTGGGCCAGCTGCGCGCCGCCGACGGCTACCACCCCGCGGTGCTGGCGGTGACCGGCACCAACGGCAAGACCACGGTGACGGCGCTCACCGGCCAGCTGGTGGAGCGCAGCGGCAAGACCGTGGCCGTGGCCGGCAACATCGGCCCCAGCCTGCTGGACACGCTGGCGC
Organism: Pseudomonadota bacterium; assembly: GCA_023436025.1. Taxonomy (GTDB): domain Bacteria; phylum Pseudomonadota; class Gammaproteobacteria; order Burkholderiales; family Burkholderiaceae_C; genus Ramlibacter. Next base: position 3,432 of record JAEZKX010000121.1, read on the forward strand.
AAAAGCGCGATGCCGGCGCGCTGCCGCAGGTCTGGGTGCTGGAGCTCTCCAGCTTCCAGCTCGATGGCATCGAGGCGTTCGAGCCGACCGCTGCCACCGTGCTGAACATCAGCCAGGACCACCTCGACTGGCACGGCAGCATGGAAGCCTACGCGGACGCCAAGGCCCGCGTGTTCGGCAAGGCGTCGGTGATGGTGCTCAACCGCGAAGACCCGGCGGTGATGAAGATGTTGCCGGCGCCGGTGCGCCTCAAGGGCGGCAAGTACGAGCAGCGCGCCCACATCACCTTCGGCGCCGACCTGCCGCAGCGGCCCGGCGACTTCGGCCTGGAGGTCGTTCACGGGATGGCCTGGCTGGTGCGCGCCCACGACGCCGACGAGACCGAGCGGCGGCGCAAGGACGAAGCGCCCGAGATCCACCTGCAGCGCCTGATGCCCGCCGAGGCGCTGCGCATCCGCGGCCGCCACAACGCGGTCAATGCCCTGGCCGCGCTTGCGCTGGCGACCGCCGCGGGCTGCCAGCTGGCGCCCATGCTCTACGGCCTGCGCGAGTACCGCGGCGAGCCGCACCGGGTCGAGCCGGTCGGCATCGTCGACGACGTCGAATACTTCGACGACAGCAAGGGCACCAACGTGGGCGCCACCGTCGCCGCGCTGCAGGGCCTGGGCGCCGAGCGCAAGTTGGTGGTGATCCTGGGCGGCGACGGCAAGGGCCAGGACTTCGCCCCGCTGGCCGAGCCGGTTGCCCGCTTCGCCCGAGCGGCGGTGCTGATCGGCCGCGACGCGCCGCGCATCCGCGAAGTGCTGGAGCCGCGCGGCGTGGCGCTGCTAGAGGCCGGCAGCATGGAGGAGGCGGTGCGCCTGGCCACGCAGCGCGCCCATGCTGGCGATGCCGTGCTGATGTCGCCGGCCTGCGCCAGCTTCGACATGTTCCGCAACTATCCGCACCGCGCCGAGGTGTTCCGCGCCGCCGTGCAGGCGGTGGCCGACGAGGCCGGCCAGATGCTGGGAGGCGACACGGCATGAGCCTGGCCGCCGTCATCGCCGGATGGATGCCGGGCCGCGGCCGGGATGACCGGACCGCGCCGGCGCGCCTGCACGCCTTCGACCCCGCGCTGCTGTGGGTCACGGTGGCGCTGCTGGCCTGGGGCCTGGTGATGGTCTATTCCGCCTCCATTGCGTTGCCGGACAACCCCAAGTTCAGCCGCTATGCCCACACCTACTTCCTGAGCCGGCATGCGCTGTTCCTGGTGCTGTCCTTCGCCGCTGCGCTGCTCGCCTTCCAGGTCCCGCTGGCGACCTGGGAGCGCTGGGCGCCGTGGCTGTTCGTGGCCTCGCTGCTGCTGCTGGTGCTGGTGCTGATCCCCGGTATCGGCAAGGGCGTCAATGGCGCGCGCCGCTGGATCGCGCTCGGGCCCTTGTCGTTCCAGCCCTCGGAGCTGGCGAAGTTTGCCGTGCTGCTCTACGCCGCGGACTACATGGTGCGCAAGATGGAGGTGAAGGAGCGCTTCTTCCGCGCCGTTCTGCCGATGGCGGTCGCCGTCGCCGTGGTGGGGATGCTGCTGCTGGCCGAACCCGACATGGGCGCCTTCATGGTGATCGCCGTGATCGCCATGGGCATCCTGTTCCTGGGCGGCGTCAACGCGCGCATGTTCTTCCTGATCGCCACGGTGATGCTGGTGGCCTTCGGGTTGATGATCGCGCTGTCCGACTGGCGGCGCGAGCGCATCTTCGCCTACCTGGATCCGTGGAGCGAGAAGCATGCGCTGGGCAAGGGCTACCAGCTGTCGCATTCGCTGATCGCCATCGGCCGCGGCGAGATCTTCGGCGTCGGCCTGGGCGGCAGCGTCGAGAAGCTGCACTGGCTGCCCGAGGCGCATACCGACTTCCTGCTGGCGGTGCTCGGCGAGGAGTTCGGACTGGTCGGGGTGGTGACGGTGATCGCGCTGTTCCTCTGGATGACGCGCCGCATCATGCACATCGGCCGCCAGGCCATCGCGCTCGACCGGGTGTTCGCCGGCCTGGTGGCCCAGGGCGTGGGCATCTGGATCGGCTTCCAGGCCTTCATCAACATGGGCGTGAACCTGGGCGCGCTGCCGACCAAGGGCCTGACGCTGCCCCTGATGTCGTACGGAGGCTCCGCGGTGCTGATGAACGTCGTCGCCATCGCGGTGGTGCTGCGCATCGACCACGAGAACCGCACCTTGATGAAGGGCGGGCGCAAATGAGGACGGCACTGGTCATGGCGGGCGGCACCGGCGGCCACATCTTCCCCGGACTGGCGGTGGCCGAGGCGCTGCGCGCGCGCGGCTGGCGCGTGCACTGGCTGGGCGCCCCCAACAGCATGGAGGCCGACCTGGTGCCGCCGCGCGGCTTCGTGCTGGAGACCATCGATTTCGGCGGGGTGCGCGGCAAGGGGCCGGTCACGCTGGCGCTGCTGCCGCTGCGCCTGCTCAGGGCCTTCTGGCAGAGCATCCGCGTGGTGCGGCGCGTGCGCCCGCACGTCGTCATCGGCCTGGGCGGCTACATCACCTTCCCCGGCGGCATGATGAGCGTGCTGCTGGGCCGGCCGCTGATCCTGCACGAACAGAACTCCGTCGCCGGCATGGCCAACAAGGTGCTGGCGGGCGTCGCCGACCGCATCTACAGCGCCTTCCCCGGCGTCATGAAGAAGGCCGAGTGGATCGGCAACCCGCTGCGCGCGCCCTTCCTGCAGCAGCCCCCGCCCGAGGAGCGCTTCGCCGGCCGCAGCGGCCCGCTCAAGCTGCTGGTGGTGGGCGGCAGCCTCGGCGCCAAGGCGCTCAACGACATCGTGCCGCAGGCGCTCGCCCTGCTGCCGGCCGGCGAACGGCCCTACGTGCTGCACCAGAGCGGCAGCCGGCAGATCGACGCGCTGCGCGCCAACTACCAGGCCGCCGGCGTGACGGCGGAGCTCACGCCCTTCATCGACGACACCGCCGGCGCCTTCGCCGAGGCCGACCTCGTGATCTGCCGCGCCGGCGCCAGCACCGTGACCGAGATCGCCGCGGTCGGTGCCGCCGCGCTGTTCGTGCCTTTCCCGCACGCGGTGGACGACCACCAGACCACCAACGCGAAGTTCCTGGTCGACGCCGGCGGCGGCTGGCTGGTGCCGCAGTCCGAGCTCAGCGCCGAAACGCTGGCACGGATGCTCGCCGGCGTCACGCGCGAGGAACTGCTGCAGCGCGCGCTGGCCGCGTACCGCCTGAAAAAAACCGACGCGACCGACCGCATGGTCGCCGCCTGCGAGGCCCTCGCCCCATGAAACACGCCATCTTCCCCACCGCCCCGCCGCGCCAGGGATGCGCCCCAGCCAGGAAGGAAGGCCTGTGAAGCACGCCGTCAAGCACATCCACTTCGTCGGCGTCGGTGGCGCCGGCATGTCCGGCATCGCCGAAATCCTGCGCAACCTGGGCTACCTGATCTCCGGCTCCGACCTGGCCGACACGCCGACGCTGCGGCGCCTGCAGTCGCTGGGCATCCAGACCTTCGTCGGCCACGCCGCCGCCAACGTGATCGGCGCAGACGCGGTGGTGACCTCGACGGCGGTGCAGCCGGACAACCCCGAGGTGCTGGCCGCGCGCAAGCGCAAGATCCCCATCGTGCCGCGCGCCATGATGCTGGCCGAGCTGATGCGCCTGAAGCAGGGCATCGCCATCGCCGGCACCCATGGCAAGACCACCACCACCAGCCTGGTGGCCAGCGTGCTGGCCGAGGGCGGGCTGGACCCGACCTTCGTCATCGGCGGCAAGCTCAACAGCGCTGGTGCGAATGCCCGCCTGGGCGCCGGTGACTACATCGTGGTCGAGGCCGACGAGTCGGACGCCTCCTTCCTCAACCTGTTCCCCGTGATGGCGGTCGTGACCAACATCGACGCCGACCACATGGAGACCTACGGCCACGACTTCAACAACCTGAAGAAGGCCTTCCTCGACTTCCTGCACCGCATGCCGTTCTATGGCACGGCCATCCTGTGCACGGACGACGAGGCGATCCGCTCCATCGTGCCGGACGTGCAGTGCCCGGTCACCAGCTACGGCTTCGGCGAGGATGCGCAGGTGCGCGCGGTGGACGTGCGCGCGGTGGGGCCGCAGATGCATTTCCGGGTGCTGCGGCGCAACGGCGTGACGCTGCCCGACCTGGACGTGAAGCTCAACCTGGCCGGCATGCACAACGTGCTCAATGCGCTGGCGGCGATCGCGGTGGCGGTGGAACTCAACATCCCGGACGACGCCGTGGTCAAGGCGCTGGCCGAATTCAAGGGCGTGGGCCGGCGCTTCCAGCGCCATGGTGAGGTCCAGGTGCCCGCGGCCCAGGGCGGCGGCAGGTTCACCTTGATCGAGGACTACGGCCACCATCCGGTGGAGATGGCCGCCACGCTGGCCGCCGCGCGCGGCGCCTTTCCGCAGCAGCGCATCGTGCTGGCCTTCCAGCCGCACCGCTACACGCGCACGCGTGACTGCTTCGAGGATTTCGTCAAGGTGCTGGGCAACGCCGACGTGGTGGTGCTGTCCGAGGTCTACGCCGCCGGCGAGGAGCCCATCGTGGCCGCCGACGGCCGCTCGCTGGCGCGCGCCGTGCGCGTCGCCGGCAAGGTGGAGCCGCTGTTCGTGGGCGACATCGCCGAGATGCCGCAGGTCCTGCTGGAGACGGTGCGCGACGGCGACGTGGTGATGTGCATGGGCGCCGGCTCGATCGGCGGCGTGCCGGCGAAGCTGGTGGAGATGGGAGGCCAGGCATGAACGGGCCCGGGGATTTCGGCAAGGTCGCCGTCCTCATGGGAGGGCGCTCGGCCGAGCGCGAGGTGTCGCTGATGTCCGGAGGCGGTGTGCTGAAGGCGCTGCAGTCCAGGGGCATCGACGCCCACGCCTTCGACCCGGCCGAGCGCGACCTCGCGGAGTTGAAGGCGCGGGGCTTCCAGCGCTGCTTCATCGCCCTGCACGGGCGCTTCGGCGAGGACGGCACGGTGCAGGGCGCGCTGGAGCTGCTGGGCATCCCGTACACCGGCTCCGGCGTGATGGCGTCGGCCATCTCCATCGACAAGGTCATGACCAAGCGGGTCTGGCAGGCCGAGGGCATCCCGACGCCGAAGTACACGCTGCTGCGCCGCGGCGCCTACACGCGCGAGCAGGTGCTCCAGGTGCCCGACGACCTGGGCTTGCCGGTGATCGTCAAGCCCGCGCGCGAGGGATCGTCGATCGGCGTCGCCAAGGTGCAGGGCTATTCCGAGATGCAGGACGCGGTGGAAGCCGCCGCGGCGCTGGATGCCGACGTGCTGTGCGAGCAGTTCGTGGCGGGCGACGAGGTGACCTGCCCCGTCCTGGGCACCGGCGCCGAAGCGCGGGCGCTGCCCGTCATCCGAATCGTCGCGCCGGATGGCAACTACGACTACCAGAACAAGTACTTCACCGACGATACGAAGTACCTCGTGCCCTGCGGCCTGCCCGCGGGCGAGGAGGAGGCCATCCAGGACCTGGTGCTGCGCGCCTACCGGGTGCTGGGCTGCCGTGGCTGGGGCCGCATCGACGTGATGATCGACGCTCGGACGCGCGCGCCTTCGCTGCTGGAGATCAACACCTCGCCCGGCATGACCGGCCACTCGCTGGTGCCGATGTCGGCACGCGCGGCCGGCATCAGCTACGAGGACCTCTGCGTGCAGCTGCTGGCCTCGGCCGCGCTGGACCAGGCAATGGAGGCGCGCCGGCCGTGACCCCGACTCCGCTGCCCATCGACGTCAAGCTGATGAACCTCACCGCGACGGTGATGTTCACGGCCTGCGCGTTGCTGCTGGCGGCGGCGCTGGGGTGGTGGGCGCTGCGGCATCCGCTGTTCGCCCTGGGCGGCATCACGGTGGAGGGTGACGTGGCCCACAACAACGCGGCCACGCTGCGCGCCAACGTGGCGCCGCGGCTGAGCGGCAACTTCTTCACCGTCGACCTGGTTCGGGCGCGCGAGGCCTTCGAGGCGGTGCCCTGGGTGCGGCATGCGGTGGTGCGGCGGCAATTCCCCAACCGGCTGCGCGTGGAGCTGGAGGAGCACCGTGCGCTGGCCTACTGGGGAAGCGACACCGAGTCGCGGTTGGTGAACACGCACGGCGAGGTGTTCGAGGCCAACCCGAGCGACGTCCCCGACGATCTGCCGCGCCTGTCCGGGCCGGAGGGCAGTTCGGCGCCGGTGCTGGCGATGTACCAGGCGCTGCGGCCGCTGTTCGAACCGCTGGAGCTGGGCATCGAGGAACTGGTGCTGAGCGGGCGCGGCGGCTGGACGCTGCACCTGGACAGCGGCGCCGTCGTCGAGCTGGGACGCGGCAGCAACGAGGAGGTGCTGGCGCGCAGCCAGCGGTTCGCCGCCACCCTGACCCAGGTGACGTCGAAATACGGCCGGCGGCCGGAGGCGCTGGTGACGGCGGACCTGCGGCACGCGACGGGCTATGCGGTCAAGCTGAGGGGCGTTGCCACGACGGCGGCGCCGGGGAACTGAGGGAAGCACGGAGATGGCCAAGGACTACAAGGATCTCGTCGTCGGTCTCGACATCGGCACGGCCAAGGTGATGGCCGTGGTCGGCGAGGTCATGCCGGGGGGCGAACTGAAGCTCGCGGGGCTGGGCGTGGCGCCGTCCAGCGGGCTCAAGCGCGGCGTCGTCGTCAACATCGACGCCACGGTGCAGAGCATCCAGCAGGCGCTGAAGGAAGCCGAGCTGATGGCGGACTGCAAGATCACCCGGGTCTACACGGGGATCACCGGCAGCCACATCCGCGGCATCAACTCCAGCGGCATGGTGGCGGTGAAGGACCGCGAGGTGACCCCGGCCGACGTGGCGCGGGTGGTCGAGACGGCGCGCGCCATCAACATCTCCACCGACCAGCGCCTGCTGCTGGTGGAGCCACAGGAATTCGTGATCGACGGCCAGGACGTCAAGGAGCCGATCGGCATGAGCGGCATCCGGCTGGAAGCCAAGGTGCACATCGTGACCGGCGCCCAGAGCGCGGCCGAGAACATCATCAAGTGCGTGCGGCGTTGCGGCCTGGAGGTGGAGCAACTGCTGCTGAACCCGCTGGCCTCGAGCGCCGCGGTGTTGTCGGATGACGAGAAGGAACTCGGCGTGGCGCTGGTCGACATCGGCGCCGGCACCACCGACGTGGCCATCTTCACCGGCGGCGCCATCCGCCACACCGCCGTGATCCCGATCGCCGGCGACCTGATCACCAGCGACATCGCGATGGCGCTGCGCACGCCGACCAAGGACGCAGAAGACATCAAGGTGGAGTCCGGCTGCGCCAAGCAGCTGCTGGCCGACCCGGAGACGCAGGTCGAAGTGCCGGGGCTGGGCGACCGCGGCCCGCGCATGCTGTCGCGCCAGGCGCTGGCGGGCGTGATCGAGCCGCGCGTCGAGGAGATCTTCTCGCTTGTGCAGCAGGTGGTGCGCGAATCCGGCTTCGAGGAGGTGCTGTCCTCCGGCATCGTCATCACCGGCGGCAGCGCCGTCATGCCCGGCATGGTGGAGCTGGGCGAGGACATCTTCCTGAAGCCCGTGCGGCGCGGCGTGCCGCAGTACCGCGGCGCGCTGTCGGACATGGTGGCGCAGCCGCGCGCCGCGACCGTGATGGGCCTGATGGAGGAGGCGCGCCTGGCGCGCATCCGCGGGCAGAAGGTCGCGATGCAGCACGGCTCCGTCAAGACCGCCTTCGGGCGCCTGAAGGACTTCATCGTGGGGAACTTCTGATGGCGCAAAACAAGCTCTGGCTGGCCCGCGGCTCCCCGCCGCATTCGAGAAAGGAGCGATGTCGGTGCACCGATCCACCGCTCCCGCGTTAACGACACATCCAACGAATCCGCAATTGGCAACTGCAACAGGAACCAGGAGTACAGAATGAGCATCGAAATGATCGAAGTCGAAGAGTTCCACCAAGGCACGCAGATCAAGGTGATCGGCGTCGGCGGCGGCGGCGGCAATGCCGTGGCCCACATGATCGAGCGCAACGTGCAGGGCGTGGAATTCATCTGTGCCAACACCGATGCGCAGGCGCTGGCGCGCAGCTCGGCCCACAAGCACATCCAGCTGGGCCACAGCGGCCTGGGCGCCGGCAGCAAGCCGGAGAAGGGCCGCGAGTCCGCGATGGCGGCCGAGGACAGCATCCGCGAGGCGATCACCGGCGCCCACATGCTGTTCATCACCGCCGGCATGGGCGGCGGCACCGGCACCGGCGCCGCGCCCGTGGTCGCGCAGCTGGCCAAGGAGATGGGCATCCTGACCGTGGCCGTGGTCACCAAGCCGTTCCCGTTCGAGGGCCGCCGCCGCATGCAGGTCGCGCTCAAGGGCATCGAGGACCTGTCCT
>JAEZKX010000195.1 GCA_023436025.1 Pseudomonadota bacterium
AGCACACCCTACCCGGGCCCATGGTGGCTTCAGATCTCGCGCGCGATCTGGTCCAGCTGCTTGCGCTCGATGTACTCGTCCATCCGCGACAGCAGCCGCCACCATTCCGAGCCATCGTCGCGGTAGACGCGGATGGCGCCGGCGCGCACCAGGATCTTGCGCAGCTCGTCGTCGGTGAAGCCGCCCAGGTGCTTCTGCAGCGTCTCGAAGGAGCGGTCGGTGTAGCTCTTGTGGCCGAGGAAGTGGCGGGCCGTGGTCTCGGCCATGAACTCCACCTTGTGCTGCTCCTGCAGGATGCGCAGCTGGTTGCGGAACTGCTGGCGGTTGAGGGCGAAGCTGATGCCGCCGCCGACCAGCGCGCCGAGCAGGGCGGAGAGGGTGGACCAGAGCGCGGCATCCATGGTGCAGGCGACTATAAACTCGGCGCATGCCGAAAGCCTCCCCCGCCCACGCACCGCTCGCCGAGCGGTTGCGGCCGCAGTCCCTGGGCGAGGTGATCGGCCAGCAGCACCTGCTGGGCGAGGGCATGCCGCTGCGCATCGCCTTCGAGTCCGGCCAGCCGCACAGCTGCATCCTGTGGGGGCCGCCGGGCACCGGCAAGACCACCATCGCGCGCCTGATGGCCGACGCCTTCGACGCGCAGTTCATCACCATCAGCGCGGTCCTGGGCGGCGTCAAGGACATCCGCGAGGCGGTGGAGCAGGCGCTGGTGGCGCAGGCGCACGGCCGCCGCACCATCGTCTTCGTCGACGAGGTGCACCGCTTCAACAAGAGCCAGCAGGACGCCTTCCTGCCGCATGTCGAATCGGGCCTGTTCACCTTCATCGGCGCCACCACCGAGAACCCCTCGTTCGAGGTCAATTCCGCGCTGCTGTCGCGCGCCGCGGTCTACGTGCTGCAGCCGCTGGGCGAGGACGACCTCAAGCAGATCGTGCGCCGGGCCCAGGCGATCGATGCCGTGCCGGCGATCGAGGAGCAGGCGCTGGACCGCCTGATCGCCTATGCCGATGGCGACGCCCGCCGCCTGCTCAACACGCTGGAGACGCTGGCCGTGGCCGCCGCCAAGGAGAAGCGCCAGGAGGTCACCGACGCCTGGCTGCTGCAGGTGCTGGGCGAGCGCATGCGCCGCTACGACAAGGGCGGCGAACAGTTCTACGACACCATCAGCGCGCTGCACAAGTCCATGCGCGGCTCCGATCCTGACGCCACGCTGTACTGGTTCGTGCGCATGCTCGATGGCGGGGCCGATCCGCGCTACATTGCACGGCGCATGGTGCGCATGGCCGTCGAGGACGTCGGCCTGGCCGATCCGCGCGCGCTGCGCCTGGCGCTGGATGCCGCCGAAGTCTACGAGCGCCTCGGTTCACCCGAGGGCGAGCTGGCGCTGGCCGAGTGCCTGGTGTACCTGGCCGTGGCGCCCAAGTCCAATGCCGTCTACAAGGCCTACAACGAGGCCCGCGCCCTGGTGCGCAAGGACGGCACGCGGCCGGTGCCCATGCACCTGCGCAATGCGCCCACCAGGCTGATGAAGGACCTGGGCTACGGCCGCGACTACCGCTACGCCCACGACGAGGAAGGCGGTTTCGCCGCCGGCGAGAACTACTTCCCCGAAGGCATGAAACCCCCGCGCTTCTACCGGCCGGTGGAGCGCGGGCTGGAGATCCGCATCGCCGAAAAACTGCGCGAACTGCGCGCGCGCAACGACCGCGAAGCCGGGTAAAACCCCTAGAAATCCGACTCCGGGAGAGCGGGATGCCACCGCTACAATCCCGCCGCACAACCCGCCGACGGACCGCTTGGCGGGTTTTTTGCTAGGTGGCTGGGCGCCCCACGAAGGCGTCCACAACCACCGATGCCGGCCACTGGCGCGCGGAAGAAACGGAGAGGAACCTCTATGGAAATCCTGCTGCAGCAGATCATCAACGGTCTGGTCCTCGGCAGCATGTACGCCCTGGTAGCCCTGGGCTACACCATGGTCTACGGCATCATCAACCTGATCAACTTCGCCCACGGCGAAGTGCTCATGGTGGGGGCGCTCACCAGCTGGGCCATCATCACCACGGCGCGCGAATCCATGCCCTGGTTGCCCGGGTGGCTGCTCCTGATCATCGCCCTGGTGATCTCCTGCGTGGTGGCGGCGGCGCTGAACTTCACCATCGAGAAGGTCGCCTACCGGCCCTTGCGCAACAGCCCCAAGCTGGCGCCCCTGATCACCGCCATCGGCATGTCGATCCTGCTGCAGACGCTGGCGATGATCATCTTCAAGCCGAACTACAAGCCCTATCCCACGCTGCTGCCGGCGGCGCCCATCCAGGTCGGCGGCGCGGTGATCACCACCACGCAGATCATGATCCTGGCGATGACGGCCATCTCGCTGGCGGTGCTGATGTACCTGGTGAACTACACCCGCCTGGGCCGCGCGATGCGCGCCACCGCCGAAAACCCGCGGGTGGCGGCGCTGATGGGGGTGAAGCCCGACACCGTGATCTCGGCCACCTTCATCATCGGCGCGGTGCTGGCCACCATCGCCGGCGTGATGTACGCCTCCAACTACGGCACGGTGCAGCACACCATGGGCTTCCTGCCGGGGCTCAAGGCCTTCACCGCCGCGGTGTTCGGCGGTATCGGCAACCTGGCCGGCGCGGTGGTGGGCGGCATCCTGCTCGGGCTGATCGAGGCGATCGGCTCCGGCTACCTGGGGGTGCTCACCGGCGGCGTGCTGGGCAGCCACTACTCCGACATCTTCGCCTTCATCGTGCTGATCGTCGTGCTCACGCTGCGCCCCTCGGGCCTGCTGGGCGAACGCGTGGCCGACCGCGCCTGAGGGAGGAAGTCTCCATGATCAACAAGCACAACAAGACCGTCGTCTGGGTGCTGGGCACGCTGGCGCTGTGCATCCTGCCGCTGCTGCTGCAGTCGGCCGGCAACTTCTGGGTGCGCATCGCCGACACGGCGCTGCTCTACGTGCTGCTGGCGCTGGGCCTGAACATCGTGGTGGGCTATGCCGGCCTGCTGGACCTGGGCTTCGTCGCCTTCTTCGCCATCGGCGCGTACATGTACGCCCTCATGGCCTCGCCGCACCTGTCCGAGACCTTCGCCTGGTTCGCCCAGACCTTCCCCGACGGGCTGCATACCTCGATGTGGCTGGTGATCCCGCTGGCGGCGGCGCTGGCGGGCCTTCTGGGCATGCTGCTGGGCGCGCCCACGCTCAAGCTGCGCGGCGACTACCTGGCCATCGTGACGCTCGGCTTCGGCGAGATCATCCGCGTGTTCCTGAACAACCTGGACCACCCGGTCAACATCACCAACGGCCCCAAGGGCCTGGGGCAGATCGACTCCATCACCCTGTTCAAGTTCGAGGCCCTCGGGTGGGAGGGCCTCAACCTGGCGGGCCAGACCGACGTGTTCGGCTTCACGCTCAACTCGGTCACCAAGTACTACTACCTGTTCCTGGTGCTGTGCGCGGTGAGTGTCGTCATCTGCCACCGGCTGGAGCTGTCGCGCATCGGCCGCGCCTGGATGGCGATCCGCGAGGACGAGATCGCCGCCAAGGCCATGGGCATCAACACCCGCAACATGAAGCTGCTGGCCTTCGGCATGGGCGCGAGCTTCGGCGGCGTCTCGGGCGCCATGTTCGCGGCCTTCCAGGGCTTCGTCTCGCCCGAGTCCTTCTCGCTGATGGAGTCGGTGATGATCGTCGCCATGGTGGTGCTGGGCGGCATCGGCCACCTGCCGGGCGTGATCCTGGGGGCGGTGCTGCTGTCGGCCCTGCCCGAGGTGCTGCGCTGGGTGTCGGGCGTGTTCGACCTGCAGGCGCTCACCGGCGGCCGCCTCGACGCCTCCATCCTGCGCCAGCTGCTGATCGCGCTGGCCATGATCATCGTGATGCTGATGCGCCCGCGCGGCCTGTGGCCGACGCCGGAACACGGCAAGTCGCTGCAGCCGGCCGGCGCACGCGAGGGGGGCGCCTGATGGCCGACACCATCCTGCGCGTGGCCGGCATCAGCAAGCGCTTCGGCGGCCTGCAGGCCCTGTCGGACGTCGGCCTCACCATCGAGCGCGGCCAGGTCTACGGGCTGATCGGGCCCAACGGCGCCGGCAAGACCACCTTCTTCAACGTCATCACCGGCCTGTACACCCCCGACAGCGGCACCTTCGAGCTGGCCGGCCAGCCCTACACGCCGAGCGCGGTGCACGAGGTCGCGCGCGCCGGCATCGCCCGCACCTTCCAGAACATCCGCCTGTTCGCCGACATGACGGCGCTCGAGAACGTCATGGTGGGGCGCCACATCCGCACGAAATCGGGGCTGCTGGGTGCGATCTTCCGCACGCGCTCCTTCCGCGAGGAGGAGAGGGCGATCGCCGAACGCGCCTACGAACTGCTCGATTACGTCGGGATCCGGCGGCTGGCCGACTACAAGGCCCGCACCCTGTCGTACGGCGACCAGCGCCGCCTGGAGATCGCCCGCGCACTGGCGACCGATCCGCAGCTGATCGCGCTCGACGAGCCGGCGGCGGGCATGAACTCCACCGAGAAGGTCGTGCTGCGCGAGCTGATCGACCGCATCCGCAACGACGGCCGCACCATCCTGCTGATCGAGCACGACGTGAAGCTGGTGATGGGCCTGTGCGACCGCGTGACCGTGCTCGATTACGGCAAGCCGATCGCCGAAGGGACCCCGGCCGACGTGCAGCGCAACGAGAAGGTGATCGAGGCCTACCTGGGCCACAGCCACAAGCCCGCCGCGGGCCTGCCCACGGCCGCGCCGCTGGCGCCCGGAGAAGGACAATGAGCGAAACGCTGCTGAAGGTGAGCGGCCTGAAGGTCGCGTATGGCGGCATCCAGGCCGTCAAGGGCGTGGACTTCGAGGTGCGCGAAGGCGAGCTGGTCACCCTGATCGGCTCCAACGGCGCCGGCAAGACCACCACCATGAAGGCCATCACGGGCCTGCTGCCGATCAAGGACGGCGACATCCAGTACCTGGGCAAGAGCATCCACGGCCGCGGCCCCTGGGACCTGGTGAAGCAGGGCCTGGCCATGGTGCCCGAGGGCCGCGGCGTGTTCACGCGCATGTCCATCACCGAGAACCTGCAGATGGGCGCCCACATCCGCAAGGACAAGGACGGCATCGCCGAGGACATGGAGAAGGTGTTCACCATCTTCCCGCGCCTGCGCGAACGCAAGGACCAGCTCGCCGGCACCATGTCGGGCGGCGAGCAGCAGATGCTGGCCATGGGCCGCGCCCTCATGAGCCGGCCCAAGGTGCTGCTGATGGACGAGCCCTCCATGGGCCTGTCGCCCATCATGGTGGACAAGATCTTCGAGGTGGTGCGCGACGTGCACGCCCAGGGCGTGACCATCCTGCTGGTGGAGCAGAACGCCAGCCGGGCGCTGGAGATCGCCGACCGTGGCTACGTGATGGAGTCGGGCGTGATCAGCATGAGCGGCGATGCCAGGCAGATGCTGGACGACCCGAAGGTGCGGGCGGCGTATCTCGGGGAGTGATGCGCAGCGAGCGCACCGCCGTCCCGGCCCTCAATACCGCCACTGCAAGCCCAGGCTGGTCGCCCGCACTTCCCGCTCGCCCATGGCCGTGCGGAAGTCGTAGCTGTCCCAGCCGACCATCGCGGAAGCCCGCGGCGAGAAATCCCAGCTCAGGCCGACGCCATAGGAAATGCCGCCATCCGGCGCGCCTGGGCCGGCGCCGAAGCCCATGCCGCGGCTGTTGAGGGCGCCGAAGCGGCCGTACAGCCCGAGGTCGCTGGCCCAGCCGCGTTCGCCCGTCAGGGCGAACTGGAAGCCCTGGGACCGAGTGCGACCGAGCATGCGGTCCATGGTGGTCGGCTCCACCGCGCCGAACTGCAGGTCGAGGCGGAACTGGGACCGCCCCGCCTGCAGGCCGTAGTAGCCGGTGCCCGCGCGGGCCCAGCGCAGGGCGTCCGCCGTCTGAGCGCCGGCTGTGGCGCACAGGGTGGTGCCGAGAATCCATGCCAGTAGCGCGCGTGACGACCGCATGACTGCCTCCCTAACCGTTGTGCTTGGACGCAATCTTGGCGCGAACCGCCAACGCGTGCGTAGGACAATCCGCACACGCGTTGTAGGCACTCCGGCTCAGCCTCAATCGACCTTGGCGCCCGAAGCCTTCACGACTTTTTCGTATTTGGCGAGCTCGGCGCGCATGAAGGCGGCGAACTCGTCCGGCGAGCTGGACACCGGCTCGGCCAGCAGCCCGGCAAAGCGCGACTTCGCTTCCGGCGACTGCAGCGCCGCCACGAAGGCCTGGTTGAGGCGCTGCACCACGTCGCGCGGCGTGCCGCCCGGCGCAACCAGGCCCCACCAGGTGTCGATGGAAAAGCCCGGCAGCACCTCGGCCACCGGCGGCACGCCCGGCAGGCTGGCCGAGGGCTGCAGCGTGGTCACGGCCAGGGCCTTGAGCTTGCCGCTGCGGATGTTGGGCGCCGCGGTGGCGAGGTTGTCGAAGTTGAAGTCGACCTGGCCGGAAAGCAGCGCCAGCTGGGCCGGGTTGCCGCCGTTGTAGGGGATGTGCACGGCGAAGATGCCGGCATCGCGCTTGAACATCTCGCCGGCCAGGTGGCCGGCGCTGCCGTTGCCGCCGCTGGCGTAGTTGAGCCGGGCCGGGTTGGCCTTGGCGTAGGCGATCAGGTGGCGCAGGGTCTCGATCTTCAGGCGCGCGGCCGTCTCGGCGTTCATCACCAGCACGTTGGGCACCCGGACCATCTGCGTGATGGGGGTGAAGTCCTTCACCGGGTCGTACGGCAGCTTGGAGAACAGCCACGGGTTGATGGCATGGGTGGCCACCGCGGAGATGCCGATGGTCAGTCCGTCCGGCGCGGCCTTGGCCACCGCGTCGGCGCCGATGTTGCCGCCGCCGCCGGGGCGGTTCTCGATGATCACGGTGCCCAGGCTGTCCTTCACGCGCTCGGCCAGGATGCGCGCGGTGACGTCGATGGGGCCGCCGGGCGCGTAGGGAACGATCAGGCGGATCGGGCGGCCCT
Organism: Pseudomonadota bacterium; assembly: GCA_023436025.1. GTDB lineage: Bacteria > Pseudomonadota > Gammaproteobacteria > Burkholderiales > Burkholderiaceae_C > Ramlibacter. The sequence goes on from JAEZKX010000195.1 coordinate 7,018, forward strand.
GGGCGCGGGCGAGGGGCGCCGCGGCGGCCGCGGCGAGGGAGGAGAGCAGGAGGGTTCGACGGTGCATGGCCCGGTATTGTCGCGCTCCCTCGCCTTCACCTGCAGGTCGGATTCCCTTACAGCCAAAGACTTCGGGGTCTCACAGGCCGTGGCGTGCGGCGGGGGTGAAATCAGACTGCGGCGGGCGACCCACGGAGCCTGATACTGTTGTGCTAGCGCACCATCGCGTAACAAGTGATGCCGGACTTCGGCCGGATGGAAGCGTTTGTCGAATGTTGGTCACGCCTGGTTACCTGCTGGCAGCACGCTGCAACAGAATGGTCTTGACGGAAGGCCTGCGATACCAATCCACAAAAAAGGGGGGCATGCATGCGCGCATCCGATTTTGGAATCAGCCGCGACTTCAGGCGCCAGCTGGTGCGCCGGGCGGCACCGGAAGTCCATGGCGACCGCACCGGGCCGGGGCTGATGGCCAGCCGCACGGTCTGGTTTGGCGGACTGGGCTTCTCGCTGGCGGTCTGGGCGCTGGTCTTCCTGGTGCTGGCGCTGCGCTGAAGCCCGAGGAGCCGCCTCGGTCCGGCGCGTAGTCCGCTTCGGTGGCCAAGACGTCGCCGGCAGGTGGCGCTGCGCCCCGCACGGGCGCCATCGTGACCGGGCGGCCGGCACCCGGCGGGCCAGAACAACTCTCGCAGGACGACACGGACAGCGCGCATCCGCGGCGTCCGACAGGCGACGGCCTGTGCCGGCGCGATGAAAGCGTTCCAGACCTTCCGAGAGGACATCATGAAACTGCAAGCCCTCCTGCTTTGCACGGCGCTCGCAGCCGGCACCGCCTTCGCGCAGGCGCCCGCCGGCACCACCCCCATGCCGCCGGATGCGCCGAGCGCCGCGCCCGCCGCGCCAGCGCCGCATGCGACCCAGCGCGCCAAGGCCCACAAGGCGGCCGGCAAGAAGCACGCGAGCAAGCATGCGAACCGGCATGCCAAGAAGAAACATGCGAGCAGGCATGCCGCCGCCAAGCGCGCGCACGGCACCAACGCCATGGGTGCGGGGGCGGCGTCCCCCACCGTCGACCTGAACAGCCCGGCGCGCCAGAGGCGCATGGAGCAGGCCTACGAGGACTGGCAGGCGACGCAGCGCAAGCGCTAGATGCCTGGGGAGCAGAGAGACGGGCCTGCGCCGGCGTCTAGGCGGTCTGTCCGTGCTTGTCGGCTTCCGTCGTGAACGAGTCCGCGTAGAACTCCTCCGGCGGAAGCCCGCATTGCGCCGTGTATTCGGCCCGGGCGGAATCGACCACGATGGGCGCGCCGCAGGCATAGACCTGGTGGCCTGACAGGTCGGGGAAGTCCTCGATGACTGCCCGGTGCACGAAGCCCGTGCGGCCGGTCCAGTCGTCCTCGGGCAGGGCGTTGGAGACCACCGGAACGTAGCGCAGGTTGGGCATGGTGGCGAGCTGCTCGCGCACCCAGGCGTCCATGTACAGGTCCGAAGGCCGGCGGCCGCCCCAATACAGGGTGACGGTGCGCTGGATGCCCTTGAACTGCATGTGCTCGATCAGCGCCTTGATGGGCGCGAAGCCCGTGCCCGAGGCCAGCAGCACCATCGGCTTGGTGGAATCCTCGCGCAGGAAGAAGCTGCCGAAGGGCCCTTCGACCCGCAGGATCTCCTTTTCCTTCATCGCCGAGAACACGTGGTCGGTGAACTTGCCGCCCGGCATGTGGCGGATGTGCAGTTCCACCCCGGGGCCCAGGTGGGGCGCGTTGGCCATCGAGTAACTGCGGCGGGCGCCGTCGCGCAGGATGAACTCGATGTACTGGCCGGCGTGGTAGCGCAGCGTGTCGTTGGCGGGCAGCTGCAGTTTGACGACCATCACGTCGTGCGAAACCTTTTCGAGCGTGGTCACGCGTGAAGGCATCTTGCGCACGGGGAAGGCGCTTTCGTCGGTGACCTGGCGCGATTCGAGCACCACGTCGGTCTGCGGAACCGCGCGGCAGGTGAGGACCAGCCCCTTGGCCTCTTCTTCCGGGGACAGGGCCTTGCTCTGGTGGCTGCCGTGCACCACTTCGCCTTCGAGCTTCTTGCACTTGCAGGAGCCGCAGGCGCCGTCCTTGCACCCATAGGGCAGGCCGACGCCCTGGCGGATGGCGGCAGCCAGGATGGCCTCGCCCGCGTCGACGCTGAACGACCGGCCGCTGGGCTGCACCGTGATCTGGAAAGGGCCGGCCGGGGCCGTGGCAGCTGTCATGCTTTCTGTATCCTCGGGAACTTCGGAACGCTGGCCCCTATTTTGCCCTCGAACCAGAATCCCCTCGGCGCACTGCCCAGCCGCTTCCGGCGCAGCCGCGTGCTGGTCGTCGGCTGCGGCGACATCGGACTGCGCCTGGCGCGCGACCTGCCGGCGCGGGTGCGCGTGCTGGCGCTGACCTCCAGCGCCGACCGCCTGCCTGGGCTGCGCGCGCGCGGCATCACGCCCCTGCGCGGCGACCTCGACATGCCGGCCTCGCTGCGCCGCCTGGCCGGACTGGCCGATCGCGTGGTGCACCTGGCTCCGCCGTCTTCGGAGCCGGGCGAAGACTGGTGGCGCGACCGGCGCACGCAGGCGCTGCTGCGGGCGCTGCGGCTGCGCATGCCGCCCGCGGCGCTGGTCTATGCCTCGACCACGGGCGTGTACGGCGACTGCGCGGGCGCGCGCGTGGAC
>JAEZKX010000266.1 GCA_023436025.1 Pseudomonadota bacterium
GGGTCAAGGGTCAAGGGTCAAGGGTCAAGGGGCGAGGGGCTAAGCGGAGACAGGGGGCAAGGCGCGAGGTGTTTCCCTAGCCTCTAGCCTCCAGCCTCTAGCCCCTCCACCGATCAGCCCTGCACCCCGCTCACTTCTTCAGCAGCGTGCACTTGGACTCGGCCACCGTCGTGAAGGCCTGGTCGCCCGGCACCTTGGTCACCAGCTTGTAGTAGTCCCAGGGCTTGGTCGATTCCTTGGGCGACTTCACCTGGAACAGGTACATGTCGTGGATCATGCGGCCGTCGCCGCGCACGCTGGCGTTCTTGTGATAGAAGTCGTTGTACTTCATGGCCTTCATCTCGGCCATCACCTTGTCCCCGTCGGTGGTGCCGACCTTCTGCACCGCCTTCAGGTAGTTCATGGTCGCCGAGTAGTCGGCGGCCTGCAGCGACGAGGGCATGCGCTTGAACTTGTCGAAGAAGCGCTGCGCGAACTTGCGCGATTCGTCGTCCTGGTTCCAGTACCAGCTGTCGGCCACCTGCAGGCCTTCGGCGTTGGCCACGCCCACCGCGTGCACGTCGTTCAGGAACACCAGCAGGCCCGCGACCTTCATCGACTTGTTGATGCCGAATTCCTTGGCGGCCTTCATCGCGTTGACGGTGTCGCCGCCGGCGTTGGCCATGGCCAGGATGTCGGCCTTGGAGCTTTGCGCCTGCAGCAGGAAGGACGAGAAGTCGGAGGCGTTCAGCGGGTGGCGCACCGAGCCCACCACCGTGCCGCCGTTGGCCTTGACGATGTTGGAGGCGTCGGATTCCAGCGAGTGGCCGAAGGCATAGTCGGCGGTCAGGAAGTACCACTTCTTGGAGCCCGCCTTGATCAGCGCGCTGCCGCCCACCTTGGCCAGCGCCACCGTGTCGTAGGCGTAGTGAATGGTGTAGGGCGAGCAGTCCTCGTTGGTCAGGCGGGCGGAGCCGGCGCCGATGGAGATGAAGGGACGCTTCTTCTCCTTGGCGATGCCGGCCATGGCCAGGTTGGTGCCGGAGCTCGTGCCACCCACCAGCATGGCCAGGTTCTGGCTGTCGATCCACTCGCGCGCCTTGGAGGCGGCGACGTCGGCCTTGTTCTGGTGGTCGGCGGTCAGCACCTCGATCGGGCGGTTCAGCACCTTGCCGCCGAAGTCCTGCACCGCCCACTTGATCATCTCGGCGCCGGCGGGACCGTCGATGTCGGCATAGAGGCTCGACATGTCGGTGACGAAGCCGATGCGCACCGGGCCCGACTGGTCCTGTGCGAAGGCGCCGCTGGCGCCGAAGCCGACGGCCATGGCGGCCACGAGGGTCTTGATCTTGCTATCCACGGTCACTCCTTCAGTTGAAGCTTGCTGCTGTCACACGCCCAGGTATTCCTGGAGCATTTCCTTGTTGGCCTGCAACTCGTGCTGCGCGAACTCGCGCACGATCTTCCCGTGCTCCATCACGTAGAAGCGGTCCGCCAGCGGCGCCGCGAAGCGGAAGTTCTGCTCCACCAGCACGATCGTGTAGCCCTTGGCCTTGAGGGTGCGGATGGTGTCGGCGAGCTTCTGCACGATCACCGGCGCCAGGCCTTCGGAGATCTCGTCGAGCAGCAGCAGGCGCGCGCCGGTGCGCAGGATGCGCGCCACCGCCAGCATCTGCTGCTCGCCGCCGGACAGGCGCGTGCCGGGGCTGCCGGCGCGCTCCTTGAGGTTGGGGAACATGTCGTAGATCTCGGCCACGCTCATGCCGCCCTGGGCCACCGAAGGCGGCAGCAGCAGGTTCTCCTCGGCCGACAGGCTGGCGAAGATGCCGCGCTCCTCGGGGCAGTAGCCCACGCCCAGGCGGGCGATGCGGTGCGGCGGCAGCTTGATGGTCTCCTGGCCGCGCAGCCGGATGGAGCCGGCGCGGCGGCCGGTGAGGCCGACGATGGCGCGCATGGTGGTGGTGCGGCCGGCGCCGTTGCGCCCCAGCAGCGACACCACCTCGCCTTCCCGCACGCGCATGTTCACGCCGTGCAGGACATGCGATTCGCCGTACCAGGCCTGCAGGTTCTCGATGTGCAGCATGTCCTGGGCCATCAGTGCGCCCCCTGCAGTTCGGTGTCGGCGGCGCCCATGTAGGCTTCGATCACCTGCGGGTTCTTCGAGACCTCCGCATAGGCGCCGTCGGCGATGACGGCGCCGCGTTGCAGCACCGTGATGCGGTCGGCAATGGACGACACCACGTTCATGTTGTGCTCCACCATCAGGATGGTGCGGCCGGCCGAGATCTTCTTGATGAGCTGAGTGACGCGGCTCACGTCCTCGTGGCCCATGCCCTGGGTGGGTTCGTCCAGCAGCATCAGTTCGGGCTCCAGCGCCATGGTGGTGGCCAGCTCCAGCGCACGCTTGCGGCCGTAGGGCAGGTTCACGGTGAGCTCATCCGCGAAATCCTGCAGGTCGACCTCGCGCAGCAGCTCCAGGGCCCGACCGTGCAGCGGGTACAGGGTGCGCTCGGATTTCCAGAAGTGAAAGGAGGTGCCCAGGTTGCGCTGCAGGGCCGCGCGCACGTTCTCCAGGGCCGTCAGGTGGGGGAACACGGCGGAGATCTGGAAGGAGCGGACGATGCCGCGGCGGGCCGTCTGCGCCGGCTTCTCGTGGGTGATGTCCGTGCCGTTGTAGGTGATGGAGCCGCGGGTGGGTGGCAGGAACTTCGTGAGCAGGTTGAAGAAGGTGGTCTTGCCGGCGCCGTTGGGGCCGATCAGCGCGTGGATGTCGCCACGCCGCACCTTCAGGTTCACGTCGCTGACCGCCACGAAGCCCTTGAACTCCTTGGTCAGTCCCTGGGTTTCCAGGATGGTCTCTGCGCGCATGTCTCTCCGGGCTCCTTTGCTGCGACTCGTGCAGCGCAAGCTCGCCAATGTAGAGAGACGTGTTGCGGCGCAGTAAGGGGGTTAGCCCCTACGTGTTTTCGCGGGGCTTCAAGGCCCCGGGCAGGCGCGCGCCGCCGGCGCGATTTCTGGCGCTGGGGGCGCAAGGGTGCGCACGGGGGAGGACGGCGAAGGGCCGTCGCGCAACTGTCGCGCAGGCGTCAGCGCAACGGCGTCCGGACGACCTTGCAAGCGCCTTACATGTTGCGCCGGTACTGCCCGCCCACCTCGAACAAGGCGTTGGTGATCTGGCCCAGCGAGCACACGCGCACCGCATCCATCAGCACGGCGAAGACGTTGCCTTCGGCCATCGCCGTCTCCTGCAGCTTCCTCAGCATGGCCGGGGCCTGCTCGGCATGGCGGGACTGGAAGTCGCGCAGGCGCTGCAACTGGCTCTGCTTTTCCTCCTCGGTCGAACGCGCCAGCTCCAGCTTCTGGGGAATGGCATCGCCTTGCGGGTTGCGGAAGGTGTTGACGCCGATGATGGGCAGCTCGCCGGTGTGCTTGCGCATCTCGTAGTGCATGCTCTCGTCCTGGATGCGCCCGCGCTGGTAGCCGGTCTCCATCGCGCCCAGCACCCCGCCGCGCTCGGCGATGCGCTCGAACTCCGCCAGCACCGCCTCCTCCACCAGTTCGGTGAGCTCGTCGATAATGAAGGCGCCCTGGTTGGGGTTCTCGTTCTTCGCCAGGCCCCACTCGCGGTTGATTACCAGCTGGATGGCCATGGCGCGGCGCACGCTCTCCTCGGTGGGGGTGGTGATCGCCTCGTCGTAGGCATTGGTGTGCAGCGAATTGCAGTTGTCGTAGACGGCGATCAGCGCCTGCAGCGTGGTGCGGATGTCGTTGAAGGCGATCTCCTGCGCATGCAGGCTGCGCCCGGAGGTCTGCACGTGGTACTTCAGCTTCTGGCTGCGCTCGTTGGCGCCGTACTTCTCCTTCATCGCCACCGCCCAGATGCGGCGCGCCACGCGGCCGAGCACCGTGTACTCCGGGTCCATGCCGTTGCTGAAGAAGAAAGACAGGTTGGGCGCGAAGTCGTCGATGTGCATCCCGCGCGCGAGATAGGCCTCGACGAAGGTGAAGCCGTTGGACAGCGTGAAGGCCAGCTGCGAGATCGGGTTGGCGCCTGCTTCGGCGATGTGGTAGCCGGAGATGGACACCGAGTAGAAGTTGCGCACGTCGTGCTCGACGAAGTACTGGGCGACGTCGCCCATGACCTTGAGCGAGAACTCGGTGGAGAAGATGCAGGTGTTCTGGCCCTGGTCCTCCTTGAGGATGTCGGCCTGCACCGTGCCGCGCACGCTGGCCAGCACCCAGGCGCGGATCTCGGCGGCTTCGGCCGGCGTCGGCGCGCGGCCGTGTTCGGCGGCGAACTGCTCCAGCTTCTGGTCGATGGCGGTGTTCATGAACATCGCCAGGATGGTCGGCGCCGGGCCGTTGATCGTCATCGACACGGAAGTCGCCGGGTCGCACAGGTCGAAGCCCGCGTACAGCACCTTCATGTCGTCCAGCGTGGCGATGGACACGCCCGAGTTGCCGACCTTGCCGTAGATGTCGGGGCGCAGGTCGGGGTCGTTGCCGTACAGCGTGACCGAGTCGAAGGCGGTGGACAGCCGCTTGGCCGGCATGCCGGCCGACAGCAGCTTGAAGCGCCGGTTGGTGCGGAAGGGGTCGCCTTCGCCGGCGAACATGCGGGTGGGGTCTTCGTTCTCGCGCTTGAAGGGGAACACGCCGGCGGTGTAGGGAAAGCGGCCCGGCACGTTCTCCAGCATCAGCCACTGCAGGATCTCGCCGTGGTCCTCGTAGCGCGGCAGGGCGACCTTGCGGATGGGGGTGCCCGAGAGCGTCTGGGTCGTGAGCGCCGTGCGGATCTCGCGCTCGCGCACCTGCACCACGTATTCGTCGCCGCCATAGGCCTGCTGCAGCTCGGGCCACTCCTTGAGCAGGTGCAGCGCCTCGCGGTCCATGCGCGCCAGGCGCTGGGCGGCCAGGTCCAGCGTGGCTTCGGCGGCCGGCGCCCGGCCGGGCTTGCCGATCTTGAGCATGCGCGCGGCTGCCTGCAACTGCTGCACCTCGCGCGCCAGCGTGGCCTGCTCGCGCGCCTTGCGCTTGTAGCCGCGCACCGTGTCGGCGATCTCGGCCAGGTAGCGCGTGCGCGCGGGCGGCACGATGGGCGTCTGGTGGGTGCTGTGGCGCACGTCCACGCGCGGCAGGCGGCCGTCCTGCAGGCCCAGGCCAAGTTGCGCCAGCCGCGGCTTCAGGGCCTGGTACAGCGCGGTCACGCCGTCGTCGTTGAAGCGCGCGGCCATGGTGCCGAACACCGGCATGTCGTCCGGGCGCTGGCCGAAGGCCTCGCGGTTGCGCTGCACCTGCTTGGCGACGTCGCGCAAGGCGTCGGCCGCACCCTTGCGGTCGAACTTGTTGATGGCCACGAACTCGGCGAAGTCCAGCATGTCGATCTTCTCGAGCTGGCTGGCGGCGCCGAACTCCGGCGTCATCACGTACAGCGGGATGTCCACATGCGGCACGATGGCGGCGTCGCCCTGGCCGATCCCCGATGTCTCGACGATCACCAGGTCGAAGCAGGCGGCCTTGCAGGCGGCCACCACGTCGGGCAGCGCCGCCGAGATCTCGCTGCCGAAGTCGCGCGTGGCCAGCGAGCGCATGTACACGCGCGGCCCCGCGCTCCACGGGCCGATGGCGTTCATGCGGATGCGGTCGCCCAGCAGCGCACCGCCGCTCTTGCGCCGCGAGGGGTCGATGGAGACGATGGCGATGCGCAGTGCGTCGTCCTGGTCCAGGCGCAGGCGGCGCACCAGTTCGTCGGTGAGCGAGGACTTGCCGGCGCCGCCGGTGCCGGTGATGCCGAGGACGGGCACGTGCCGGGTGGCGGCTGCGCTCCTCACCGCCTGCACCAGCGCCGGGTCGGCCGCGCCGCCCTCGATCGCGGTGATCAGCTGGGCCAGCGCGCGCCAGTTCGGTTCGCCATGGCCCTGGATGGCCTGCAGCGCGCGCGGCGCGTGCGGCGCCAGGTCCTGGTCGCAGCGCATCACCATTTCGCCGATCATGCCGGGCAGGCCCATCTTCTGGCCGTCCTCGGGGCTGTAGATGCGCGCCACGCCATAGTCCTGCAGCTCGCGGATCTCCTCCGGCACGATCACGCCGCCGCCGCCGCCGAACACCTGGATGTGCGCGCCGCCGCGTTCCTTCAGCAGGTCCACCATGTACTTGAAGTACTCGACGTGGCCGCCCTGGTAGGAGCTGATGGCGATGCCCTGCACGTCTTCCTGCAGCGCGGCGGTGACGACCTCGTCGACGCTCCTGTTGTGGCCCAGGTGGATCACCTCGGCGCCCATGGACTGCAGGATGCGCCGCATGATGTTGATGGCCGCGTCGTGGCCGTCGAACAGGCTCGCGGCGGTGACGAAGCGCACCTTGTGCGTCGGGCGGTAGCTGGCCAGGGCCTTGTACTCGGCGGAAAGATCGGTCATGCGGGTCTCCGGAGCCCGCTAGCCTAATTGACGTTTACGTCAACGTCAACGCCAAACCTGGCGGCCGTCGCGGAAGAGCAGGGCTCCACCTTCGACGGCCGCGCCTGCCTCAGCGCCCGTAGAGCGTCTGCGGCAGCCACAGGCCGATCTGCGGCCACATGTACAGCAGGAAGATCGCCAGGATCTGGATGCCCATGAAGGGCAGCATGCCGCCGAAGATCTGGTTGAGCGTCACGTGCGGCGGACTCACGCCCTTGAGGTAGAAGGCCGCCATCGCCACCGGCGGCGACAGGAATGCAGTCTGCAGGTTCAGCGCCACCAGCAGGCCGAAGAACAGCGGATCGACGCCGAACTTCGGCAGCAGCGGCACGAAGATGGGCATGAAGATCACGATGATCTCGGTCCACTCCAGCGGCCAGCCCAGGATGAAGATGATCACCTGCGACAGCAGCAGGAACTGCACCGGCGTCAGGTTCATCGACAGCACCCAGCGTTCCACCAGCTCCTGACCGCCCAGCAGCGCGAACGCGGCCGAGAAGATCGCCGAGCCGACGAACAGCCAGCACACCATGGCCGAGGTCTTGGCCGTGAGGAACACGCTTTCCTTGACCACCTCGAAGGTGAGCTGCCGGTAGGCGATGGCGAGCAGGAAGCCGCCCAGCGCGCCCACGGCGGCCGCCTCCGTCGGCGTGGCCAGGCCCATCACGATGGAGCCCAGCACCGCCAGGATCAGGATCACCAGCGGGAAGAAGCTGGTGAGCAGCATCTTGAAGATTTCCAGCCGCGCGAAGCTGAGCAGCGCGTAGTAGAGGGCCAGGCCGGCGGCCAGCACCCCCATGGTGATCCACCAGCCGCGCGGTGCCTCGGCGCGGCCTTCGGCGTCGGCGCCTGCATCGGCCGACGCGGCGGCGCCGGTGGTGCCGGGCGGCTCGCGCA
>JAEZKX010000296.1 GCA_023436025.1 Pseudomonadota bacterium
CGCTCGGGGTCGACCGATGCGAAGCCGCGGCCCATGCTGGGCGGCGCCTTGCCCGGCTGCTCGTTCGATGCCACTGGAATCTCCTGGTTTGCTGCGCATCCATTGGGCGGGCACCCGCCCGCCTGCCGGGTAGGCCGGGATGAACGCGCTTCGTAGGACCGCACCTACACCAGATCGCGCCCAAGTCGGAACCTGAGCGGGCCCCTTTCGCTCAGGCGGGCACCTGGTCGATCAGGGCGCGGCTCCAGTGGCGGTGTTTCGCGATCGCGGCGATGAAGTCCTGGGCCAGCTGCTGGCGCGCCGTGGGTTCGTTGGTGCCGAACACCACGCCGGCCGGCGCCGGCGTCTCGTCCGGGTCCACCCCGACGATGCGCAGCAGGCCGGCCGACTCGCCGATCAGGCACAGCGGCTTGCAATGCTTGAACGCCTCGAGCACGAAGTGCACCGCCTGGCCGTCCTTCTTCAGCGCCTCGGCGCAGGCCGCGCCGCTGGGCACCAGCACTGCGTCGAACATCACCGAGGGCATGTTGAGGAAGGTGTGGTCCACCGGCACCTGCTGCCCCGACGACGAGGCCACGGTGCCCAGGGTCGCGGCGACGATCTTCACCTGCGCGCCGGCATCCAGCAGCGCCTGCTGCACCAGCTTGAAGGCGCCCAGCTCGGCGCCGGGACCCATCACCACCGCCACCTTGCGGGTGGCGATGCTGCCGCCGGCCGTCTCCATGCTCAGCGACGGCGCCGCTTCCACCATCGGCTTGTCGCGCGCCTCGCGAAAGCCCGGACGGCCGGCTGCCGAGCGCGCGTCCGGCGGCGCGATGCCCAGCGGCTCGGCCACCTTGCGGGCCAGGCGCGCATCGACATGGGCCAAGTTGTCCACCACGCGCTGGCGGATGGCGGGCGTCTCCACCTTCGACAGCTCGAACTGGAAAGCCGCGATGATGTGCTCCTTCTCCGCCGCGCTCTGGCTGTTCCAGAACAGCGTGGCCTGGCTGAAGTGGTCGTCGAAGCTGGGGCTGCGGCGGCGGATCTTGGGCGACTCCAGCGCCTCCGCGTAGCTCTGGAAGCCCTGCTCGCCGCCGTCGACGCGGAACTCCGAGCCGCTGGCCAGCGTGTTGGGTTCGTACGAGACACGGCCCTTGTTGATCAGCATGCGGTGCATGCCGTCACGCTGGAAGTTGTGGAAGGGGCAGGCGCCGCGGTTGATCGGCAGCTCGTGGAAGTTGGGGCCGCCCAGGCGCGAGAGCTGGGTGTCGGTGTACGAGAACAGCCGCCCCTGCAGCAGCGGATCGTTGGTGAAGTCGATGCCCGGCACCACGTGGCCGGGATGGAAGGCCACCTGCTCCACCTCGGCGAAGAAGTTGTCAGGATTGCGGTTGAGGACCAGCCGGCCCACCGGCGTGATGGGCACCACCTCTTCGGGCACCAGCTTGGTCGGGTCCAGCAGGTCGAAGCCGAGCTTGGCCGCGCGGTCCTCGTCGATCAGCTGCAGGCCCAGTTCCCACTCGGGGAAGTCGCCGCGGTCGATGGCCTCCCACAGGTCGCGCCGGTGGAAGTCCGGATCCTTGCCCGCGATCTTCTGGGCCTCGTCCCAGGCCAGTCCGTGCTTGCCCAGCTTGGGCCGCCAGTGGAACTTGACGAAGTGCGCCGCGCCGCGGGCGTTGATGAAGCGGAAAGTGTGGACGCCGAAGCCCTCCATCATGCGGTAGCTGCGCGGGATGGCGCGGTCCGACATCAGCCACATCAGCATGTGGGCGCTCTCCGGCATCAGCGACACGAAGTCCCAGAAGGTGTCGTGCGCGCTGGAGGCCTGCGGCATCTCGCAGTGCGGCTCGGGCTTGACGGCGTGGATCAGGTCGGGGAACTTCATCGCGTCCTGGATGAAGAACACCGGGATGTTGTTGCCCACCAGGTCGTAGTTGCCTTCGCGGGTGTAGAACTTGACGGCGAAGCCGCGCACGTCGCGCACCGTGTCGGCCGAGCCGCGCGAACCGGCCACGGTGGAGAAACGCACGAACACCGGCGTGCGGCTGCCCACCTCCTGCAGGAAGTCGGCCTTGGTGTATTCCACCAGCGGGCGGGTGAGCTCGAAGTAGCCGTGCGCCGCGGCGCCGCGCGCGTGCACCACCCGCTCGGGGATGCGCTCGTGGTCGAAGTGGGTGATCTTCTCCCGCAGGATGAAGTCTTCCAGCAGGCTGGGGCCGCGCAGGCCGGCCTTCAGTGAATTGTGGTTGTCGGGAAGCACCACGCCCTGGTTGGTGGTGAGCAGGTTCTCCGGTGCCTGCGAGAAAGCTTCCAGTTGCTTCTGCCGCGCGGCGACGGCGTCGCCGGGCTTGGATTTGCGTGAGCCGTCCGTGCGGGACGAGGCCATGAAGTGCGCTCCGGGGAAAGGGGATAACAACGAGGCCGGCGCCGGGCACCGGCCGCGGGCAAGGAAGTCAGCCGAGGTCGAGGTCGAGCACGGCGTCGAGGCCACGTGCCAGCGCCGCGACCGCCACCACGACGGCGCCGCAGGCAGCCAGCCAGGTCAACCAGCCGATGGCGACGGGTACGAGCTCCATGTCCGCTTCTCCTTCAACATGCGTCGGTCCGCCATTGGAACAAGCCTCAGCCGCACGCCCCGTAGCCGTGCAGCCGGCGCGTTTGTGGGGCGGTACCGCCACCCCCTGTAGGAGGACGCCGACGCCGCCATGGGTTCTCGGCTGGCCTGCCAAGCCGGGGCGACGTCCTACCGCGACCCAGCCCGGCCGCGCGCACCATGCGGCCAAGGAGATCCAGCATGAGCCGCATGAAAGAGACGCGCGACCACGATGCCGCGCAGGCCACGCGCAACGACACCGTCGTCCAGCAGGGCGAGAACCAGGCGCCCAAGCCGCGCATGCCGCACGAGCGCGACGAATCCACCGACAGCCAGGCGCCCGAAGCCGCCAGTTCGCGCCGCATCGGGCAGATCGCCCATGACGACCTGGCCGAAGGCCAGCAGGACACGGGCAAGGGGCCGGCGCTGGACGAGGCGTACGAGAAGCAGAAGGATTCGCCGAAAGAAAGGCGGCAGTAGGGCGAGCGCCGCTTGAAGTGGGCAGCCGGACGCGGAGGGCTCAAGAGAACAGCCAAGAAAGGTGAAGGCAAACCCCTCTTCGTCTTTCTCTTCTTTCGCGGCCTCTGCGTAGACTTCGCGTCCTCTGCGTCCGGCCGTTGGGCTTCTACCCCAGTGCAGCGCGCATCGAATCGATCACGCCCTTGTAATCCGGCTTGCCGAAGATGGCGCTGCCGGCCACGAAGGTGTCGGCACCGGCGGCGGCGATCCGCGCGATGTTGTCGACCTTGACGCCGCCGTCGACCTCCAGCCGGATGTCGCGGCCGCTGGCGTCGATGCGCTTGCGCGCCTGTTCGATCTTGCGCAGCGCCGAATCGATGAAGCCCTGGCCGCCGAAGCCGGGGTTGACGCTCATGATGAGGATCAGGTCGATCTCGTCGATCATCCAATCCAGCACGTCCAGCGGCGCCGCCGGATTGAAGGTGAGGCCGGCCTTGCAACCCGCCGCCTTGATGGCCTGCACGCTGCGGTGCACGTGCGGCGACGCATCGGGGTGGAAGCTGATGTAGTCGGCGCCCGCCTTGGCGAAGGCCTCGGCCAGCGCGTCCACCGGTTGCACCATCAGGTGCACGTCGATGGGCACGGGCTGTCCATCGGGCGTCTTCGCATGGGGCTTGAGCGCCGAGCAGATCATCGGCCCGAAGGTCAGGTTCGGCACGTAGTGGTTGTCCATCACATCGAAATGGATCCAGTCGGCGCCGGCGGCGATGACGTTGCGCACTTCCTCGCCCAGGCGGGCGAAGTCGGCGGAGAGGATGGACGGTGCGATGCGGAAGGTCGGCGCGCTCATGCCGGCATTGTCGCCGACACCCGCGCGCGCTGCCCGCGCCATGGGTAGTAGCATTGGCCCCCATGGCCAAGTACGCCTTCGACGTCGCTGTGCAGCCCCAGTACCTGCCGGAGCAGTCCGCCCCGGCCCAGGGTCTGTACAGCTTCGCCTATACCATCACCATCCGCAACACGGGCGCGGTGCCGGCCCAACTCATCTCCAGGCACTGGATCATCACCGATGAACTCGGCAACGCCGAGGAGGTCAAAGGCCTGGGCGTGGTCGGCCACCAGCCGCTGCTGAAGCCGGGCGAATCGTTCGAGTACACGAGCGGCTGCCGCCTGCGCACCCCCAGCGGCACCATGCGGGGAGGCTATTTCTGCGTCGCCGAGGATGGCGAGCGCTTCGAGGTGGACATCCCCGCCTTCGTCCTCGACGACGGCAGCCGCCGCGTCCTGCATTGACTTCCGGAGGATCGGTTTGGAAGACGTCATGGCCATCTGGGCCGAATGGGTCAAGCCCTCGGCCGGCCTGCCCACCGTGCAATGGTCGCTGCTGCTGGCGATCGCCGCGGCGGCCGGCCACCTGCTGCAACGGCACACCGGCCTGCCCAAGGTGGTGGGCTATTCCATCGTCGGCACGCTGGCGGGCCTGGCGGGCTTCTCCGGCGCGGCCTGGCCGCTGCAGGGCGTGGCCCTGTTCCTGCTGGAGCTCGGCGTCGCCATGGTGCTGTTCGAGTCGGGCGGGCGACTGGCGCTGCGCTGGTTCCGCCACAACCCCATGGTGCTGCTGCAAAGCGTGCTCGAATCGGTGCTGACGGCGGTGGCCGTCTACTACCTGCTGCGCTGGTTCGACGTGCGCGCCAGCGTGGCCGAAGGCCTGGCGCTCATCTCGATGGCGGCGTCGCCGGCCATCTTGAGCCGCGTGATCATCGACACCGGCGCGGCCGGCCCGGTGACCGAGCGCGCGATGGCGCTATCGACGCTGAGCACCTTCTACGCCCTGACGCTGGTGAGCGCGCGCGCCGGCACGCTGCACCGCGAGGACACGGGGCTGTTCAGCCAGCTCTACCCGGTGGCGGTGGTGCTGGGCATTTCCATCGTGGTCGGCGCCATGCTGGCACTGGTGATGCGCACGGCCTTGCGCGTCATGAGCCCCACCAGCGAGAACACCTCCATCCTCCTGATCACGCTGATCGCCGCCGGCACCGCGCTGGCCGCGCACTTCGGCGGCTCGGCGCCGCTGGCGGCGCTGCTGGGCGGACTGCTGCTCAAGCAGATGCAGCCGCGCCCCTGGGCCTGGCCGCGCCAGCTGGGCACGGCGTCTTCGCTGCTGACCATGCTGATGTTCGTGCTGGTCTCGGTGGTTGCGGCCAAGGCCGACTGGAACCCGGCGGTCGCCGGCGTGGTGATCGCCATGGTCGCCGTGCGCGGGGTCGCCAAGATCACCGGCATCTCCATCGCCAACTTCGGCAGCGGCATCGGCTGGCGCCAGGCCTTCTGGACCGGCTGCGCCATGTCGCCGATGTCGTCGGTGGCGCTGCTGCTGGTGTCGCAGTTCGTCGCCTCGTCGATGACCGTGGGGCCACGCATCGCCAGCATCGCCCTGCCCGCCATCCTGCTGATGGAGATCCTGGGCGCGGTGATCGCCACCTTCGCGATCTACCGCGCCGGCGAGAGCCTCAAGCCCTGGGGCCACCAGGCCGCCACGGGCATCCGGCCGGGAGAGCTGCGTGGATAAGCGCGCCGAACCCTCCCTGCTCGATTCGCTGCCGCCGGAGCCGCCGCCGCAGCTGGAACCGTTCGGCACCTCCGCCGCGCTGACACTGGGGGTCGAGCTCGAGCTGCAGCTGGTCAACACCCACGACTACGACCTCGCGCCCTATTCCGCCGAGATGCTGCGCCTGGTCTCCAAGATGCCGCTGCCGGGGGCGGTGGTGCCGGAGATGACCTCCAGCATGATCGAGATCTCCACCGGGGTCTGCCATTCCAGCAGCGAGGTGCTGGGGCAGCTCACGCAGCTGCGCGACGCGCTGGTCAAGTGCGCCGACAAGCTCAACATCGCCTGCGTGGGCGGCGGCACCCACCCGTTCCAGCAGTGGCACGAGCAGCGCATCTACGACCGCCCGCGCTTTCGCCAGCTGTCCGAGCTGTACGGCTACCTGTCCAAGCAGTTCACCATCTTCGGCCAGCACGTGCACGTGGGCTGCCCCGACGCCGACAGCGCGCTGCTGATGCTGCACCGCATGTCGCGCTACATCCCGCACTTCATCGCGCTGTCGGCCAGCTCGCCCTTCGTGCAGGGACAGGACACGCAGTTCGACTCGGCGCGGCTGAACTCGGTGTTCGCCTTCCCCATGTCGGGCCGGGCGCCCTTCACGCTGCACTGGGAGGAGTTCGGCCAGTGGTTCGCCAAGAGCACGCGCACCGGCGTGGTCAAGAGCATGAAGGACTTCTACTGGGACATCCGGCCCAAGCCCGAGTACGGCACCATCGAGATCCGGGTGTTCGACACGCCGCTGACCATCGAGCGCGCCGCCGCCCTGGCCGGCTTCGTGCAGTCGCTGGCGGCCTGGTTCCTCAAGGAGCAGCCCTTCGTGCCGCAGGAGGACGACTACATGGTCTACACCTACAACCGCTTCCAGGCCTGCCGCTTCGGGCTGGACGCGGTGTACGTGGAGCCCGAGAGCGGCCGCCACATGCCGCTGCGCGACCACATCGCGCTGACGCTGGCGCGCATCGCGCCGCATGCGCAGGACCTGGGCGCCGCCGGCTCCATCGACGCGCTGCGCATGTCGGCCGAGGCCGGCGTCAACGACGCCCGCTGGGTGCGCGAAGTCCACGGCCGCGAGCGCCTGCTGGCCGAGGTGGTGCGCCAGGGCGCCGAGCGCTTCCGCGGGCGCCTGGGCGTGTAGGGCGGCCGTGGGCGAGTTCGACCTCATCGCGCGCTACTTCACCCGCGAGGCAAGGCGCAGCCCGCTGGGCGTGGGCGACGACTGCGCGCTGCTGCAGCCGCGCCCCGGCATGCAGCTGGCCGTGTCGTCCGACATGCTGGTGGAAGGCCGCCACTTCCTCTCCACGGTCGATCCGCGCCGCCTGGGCCACAAGGCGCTGGCGGTAAACCTGAGCGACCTGGCCGCCTGCGGCGCCGAGCCGCTGGCCTTCACGCTGGCGCTGGCGCTGCCGCGGGTCGACGAGGCCTGGCTGGCTGGCTTCTCCGAAGGACTGCTGGCGCTGGCCGCGGCCCATGGTTGCGAACTGGTCGGCGGCGACACCACGCGCGGGCCGCTGTGCATCAACATCACGGTGTTCGGCGAAGTACCGGCCGGCCAGGCGCTGCTGCGCACGGGCGCGCGCGCCGGCGACGACCTGTGGGTGAGCGGCACGCTGGGCGACGCCCGGCTGGCGCTGGAGGCCTTCCGCGGCACGCTGTCGCTGCCGCAGCCGGTGTTCGAGCGTGCCCGCCTGCGCCTGGAGGAGCCGACCCCGCGCGTGGCGCTGGGCCTGGCGCTGCGCGGCCTGGCGACGTCGGCCGTCGACGTCAGCGACGGCCTGCTGGGCGACGTGGGCCACATCCTGCGGCGCTCCGGCGTGGGAATGACGGTCGATGCCGATGCCGCGCTGCAGGCCCTGGCCAGCCGCGACCACCTGCAGCTCGACCCCGCCCTCCTGCGCCAGCTGGTGCTGGCCGGCGGCGACGACTACGAACTCGCCTTCACGGCACCGGCCGACCGGCGCGAGGCCGTGGACGCCGCCGGGCGCGCGGCCGGCACGCCGGTCACCCGCATCGGCCGCATCGACGCCGAAGCCGGCGTGCGCGTGGCCGATGCCCTGGGCCGGCCACTGTCCCAGCAATTCCCGGGCTTCGACCACTTCTCCTGACCATGTTGCTGCGCTTCCTCGCGGCCTGCGCCCTGCTGCTGGCGCTGCCGCTGCATGCCGCCACCTTCCGCGGCACCGTGACCCACGTCAGCGACGGCGACACCCTGTGGGTGCGCCCGGCCAGCGGCGGCAAGCCGGTGCAGGTGCGCATCGTCGACATCGACGCGCCCGAGGGCTGCCAGCGCTTCGGGCCCGAGGCCCGGCAGGCGCTGCGCGACCGCGTGCTGCGCCAGCCGGTGCAGGTGCGCTCGCGCGGCCGCGACGACTACCGCCGCACGCTGGCGCAGGTGCGCCACCGCGGCGAGGACCTGGGCGCCTGGCTGGTGCGCGAAGGCCATGCCTGGTCCAGCACCTTCAAGGGACGCAAGGGCCCCTACGACCGGCTCCAGGCCCAGGCGCGCCAGGCGCGCCGCGGCCTGTGGTCCACGCCTGGGGCGGTGGAACCGCGCCACTTCCGGCGCCAGCACGGCCGTTGCCGTTAGCATTGCCGCGCTATGCAGGACACGCCCACCCTCGTCGATCGCGCCTTGCCGCCCACCGCGGTGCGGCCCGACGCCCGGTTCATGCTCGCCCATCCCGCGCACCTGATCGCGCTGGGCTTCGGCTCGGGCCTCTCGCCGGTGGCGCCCGGCACCTCCGGCACGCTGTGGGCCTGGCTGTCCTTCCTGGTGCTGCAGATCGGGCTGGGGGCGGCGGGCATGGGCGTCCTCATCGCCTGCGCGCTGCCGGTGGCGTGGTGGGCCGGCACGGTGACGGCGCGGCACCTCGGCGTTTCCGATCCGTCCAACGTCGTGATCGACGAGATCCTGTGCTTCTGGATCATCCTGTGGCTGGTGACGCCGGCGGGCTGGCTGGCGCAGTTGTCGGCCTTCGTGCTGTTCCGCATCCTCGACGCCTGGAAGCCCGGCCCCATCGCCTGGGCCGACCGCAGGTTCAAGGGCTTCGGCTGGCGCGGCGGCTTCGGCATCCTGGCCGACGACCTGGTCGCGGCCTTCTGCACGCTGTTGCTGATCGCCGCCTGGAGGCACTTCGCATGAACGAGACCATCGCCACCCTGTGCGCCCAGCTGGCGCAGGCGCTGCCGGCACGCGGCTGGATGCTGGCCACGGCCGAGAGCTGCACCGGCGGAATGATCGCCGCGGCATGCACCGACCTGGCGGGCTCCAGCCTCTGGTTCGAGCGCGGCTTCGTCACCTACTCCAATGACGCCAAGACCGAGTTGCTGGGCGTCGATCCGGCGGCCATCGCCCAGAACGGCGCCGTCAGCGAGGTGGTCGCGCGCGCCATGGCCTTCGGCGCCGTGCGGCATTCCAGGGCCCAGGTGGGCGTGGCGGTCACCGGCGTGGCCGGTCCCGCGGGGGGCAGCCCCGACAAGCCGGTGGGCACGGTGTGGTTCGGCTTCCACGTCGACGGCCGCCTGAGCAGCGAGATGCGCCACTTCCCCGGCGACCGCGCGGCCGTGCGCACGGCGACGGTGGAGCATGCCTTGCGGCGGGTGCTGGCCTTGGTGGAATCGGCGGGCTAGAGCAAAGCCGTGCTCGCCGGGCGGGCACGCATCGAAGCGCCCCGATGGTGCGCGCGCCGCGCGTGCACGCGTTCAGGGATGGCTCAGGTTCCGGCCGAGGCGCCGCCGATTCACCAGGCGTGGCAGCAGGAAGCTGCGGCGCAGGCCATCCATGGCGCAGGCCGCGGTGGAGGTCATGTCATGGCCCAGGGCCGCGAGTTCGTCGTCGATCTCGGAGATGCGCTCGTCCGACTGGCCGGTCTGCATCTGGTCCATGCACAGCACCGTCCGCAGCGCAAGCAGGTTGCGCACGAGGCGGGCCTTGCGGTCGTCGGGGTGGTGGAGGATGGCCGTCATGGTGGATGTCGTTCTCGTCGATGACCTAGCATCCCACGTGCCAGGTCGATGTGTTGTCGGAAGGAAGCTGGACGAACGGGGGCCGGCAACAGCCGGCGCCGTAGGCCTCAGCCGCGCGGCGGGGACAGCCGGCCACTGCCACGGCAACCGAGGCAGGACAGGTACATCAGACCCGGGGCGGGCTCGAGGGCCGGTTCGTAGCGGTACCAGCCGCCCGACCCCAGGCATTCCTCGCACTGCGCCGGATCGCCCGGCAGCGGCTGTTGCTGCTGCGGATCCCGGGAGTCGAGGAGCGTGATGTCGGACATTGGCATTGGCTGAACTGCAATGCCCGTTAGGGTGCCGCGCCAGACGTGCCGCGCCTAGTCGGCATCCGGTAGTGGCGCGCGTAGGACAAGCCGCCATGTGGCAGCCCCGCGCCGATAAGCCGAGCATGAATGGATCGTGCCCGCGACGGGGCGAGTCCGATCGCAGGCGCAGGCGCGCATGCGTTAGGGGATCTCAGCCTTCCCAGCGCGACAGGGCGGCCACGTCCAGCGCCTCCAGGCGCTTGCGCATCCGCAGCACCTCGTGGTCCTTGCTCAGCAGGGGGCAGCGGTGCGCCACCGCCAGGTCGATGAACTTCTGGTCGTCCGGGTCGCCGCAGGTCACCGCGGCCTTGGCCGGCACGTCGACCAGCGTCGCATGGCGGTCGAAGTCGGCCAGCACCGGCGCGGCGCCGCCCCGGTGGAAATCCACCCGCAGCGCCAGCTTGGGATAGGCCAGCACCCGCGCCAGCTCCTCGCGCATCGCGGCGGTGGCGATCCAGCGCAGCGCACCCGAGCGCAGGCCGTCGTCCAGCGCACGCGCGGCCGGATCGCCGAACACCAGCAGGTCCAGCACGACATTGGTGTCAAGCACCAGCTGCATCCGCCCTCCGGGCCGAGCCGGCCACCATGTCGAAGCGGAACAGCCGGCATTCGATGGGGCCGTTCCACATCGGCGCCCGGCGCGACTCCTTCAGCCGCATCTTCGTGGGCAACTTCGGGTCGGGCACCAGCACCCAGGCCGTCCAGCCGGCGTAGTGCTTCTTCCAGTGCGCCGCCAGCTGTGAGAAGAACTCGCCGCCGGACTCCACCTGGGCGCGTTCGCGCCCCCCGCGGCCGGCGCCCGCGATGCCCGCCGCCTCGATGCGCTCGCCGTAGGGCGGATTGAGCAGCAGGATGCCCGGCTGCTCGCAGGGCGGCAGCCGCTGCAGCGCATCGCCGCCGCGCAGCTGCACCGCATCGGCCACGCCGGCGCGCGCCGCGTTGCGCTGGGCAAAGTCGACCATGCGGAAGGCGACATCGCTGCCGAACACCGG
>JAEZKX010000300.1 GCA_023436025.1 Pseudomonadota bacterium
GACCGAGCCCGCGCGCACCGGCCCGGCGTTCCCCGATGACCGCGACGAGCCGGCCGACGGCCGCCGCACCGTCCTGGTGGTGGAGGACGACGAGCCCTTCGCCCACATCCTCTACGACCTGGCGCACGAGCTCGGCTACCGCTGCCTGGTCGCCCACCAGGCCGACGACGGCGTGCAGCTGGCGCAGGAGCACGCGCCCGACGCGGTGCTGCTGGACATGCGGCTGCCCGACGACACCGGACTGTCGGTGCTGCAGCGGCTCAAGGAGAACCCGCGCACGCGCCACCTGCCGGTGCACGTCATCTCGGTGGAAGACCGGGTCGAGACCGCCATGCACCTGGGCGCCATCGGCTATGCCCGCAAGCCGGCCTCGCGCGAGGACCTGCAGGAGGTGTTCCAGCGCCTGGAGTCCAAGCTGAGCCAGAAGGTCAAGCGCGTGCTGCTGGTGGAGGACGACCCGCGCCAGCAGGAGAGCGTCACCCGCCTGATCGGCGACGGCGACGTCGAGATCGTCGCGGTGTCCGAGGGCCAGAAGGCGCTGGAGGCGCTGGACGGCTCGGTGTTCGACTGCATGATCATCGACCTGAAGCTGCCCGACATGACCGGGCAGGAGCTGCTGCGCCGCATGGCCTCGGGCGAGAGCCGCTCGTTCCCGCCGGTGATCGTCTACACCGGCCGCAACCTGACGCGCGACGAGGAAGCGGAGCTGATGCGCTACTCGCGCTCCATCATCATCAAGGGCGCGCGCTCGCCCGAGCGGCTGCTCGACGAGGTCACGCTGTTCCTGCACAAGGTGGAGAACCAGCTTTCCAGCGAACGCCAGAAGATGCTGCGCACCGCGCGCAACCGCGACAAGGCCTTCGAGGGCCGGCGCATCCTGGTGGTGGACGACGACATGCGCAACATCTTCGCCCTGACCAGCGCGCTGGAGCACAAGGGCGCCGACGTGGAAGTGGCGCGCAACGGCGTCGAGGCGCTCGAAAAGCTCAAGGCCGCGCCCGAGGACGTCGACCTGGTGCTGATGGACGTGATGATGCCGGAGATGGACGGCTACACCGCCACCCGCGAGATCCGCAAGGACCCGCGCTGGCAGAAGCTGCCCATCATCGCGGTGACGGCCAAGGCCATGAAGGAGGACCAGGAGCGTTGCCTGGCCGCTGGCGCCAACGACTACCTGGCCAAGCCCATCGAGCTGGAGCGCCTGTTCTCGCTGATGCGGGTGTGGATGCCCAAGATGGAGCGCATGCCATGAGCGCGGGGGTCCGCAATTGACCTCGGTGCACGACATCGAGATCCGGCTGCTGATCGAGGCGGTGTTCCTGCGCTACGGGCACGACTTCCGCGACTACGCGCCGGCCTCCATGAAGCGGCGCGTGCTGCAGGCGCAGCAGAAGATGGGGCTGCCGTCCATCTCGGCACTGCAGGAACGGGTGCTGCACAACGCCGCGGAGTTCGCCGTGCTGCTGCAGTACCTGACGGTGCCGGTCAGCGAGATGTTCCGCGACCCGGCCTACTTCCTGGCGCTGCGCCACCACGTGGTGCCGGTGCTGCGCACCTACCCCTCGATCAAGGTCTGGGTGGCCGGCTGCAGCACGGGCGAGGAGCCCTACTCCCTGGCCATCCTGCTGCGCGAGGAAGGGCTGCTGGACAAGACCATCCTGTACGCCACCGACATCAACCACGCCTCGCTGGAGCGCGCCCGCCAGGGCATCTACAGCCTGGACTCCATGCAGGCCTTCACCCGCAACTACCAGAAGGCGGGGGGTACGCGCAGCTTCAGCGACTACTACACCGCGGCGTATGGCGGCGCGGTGTTCGACAAGACCCTGCGCGAGGGCATCACCTTCGCCGACCACAGCCTGGCCACCGACGCCGTGTTCTCCGAGACCCACCTGGTCTCCTGCCGCAACGTGCTCATCTATTTCAACCGCAAGCTGCAGGACCGGGCCCTGGGCCTGTTCCACGAATCGCTGGCGCACCGCGGCTTCCTGGGCCTGGGCAGCAAGGAGACGCTGGACTTCTCCGCCTTCGCCGGGCGCTTCGAGGCGGTCAGCCGTCCCGAGCGCATCTACCGCAAGCTACCGGCATGAAGTACGCCCTGCCCCCCGGCTTCAACGCCTCGGTCGAGGCGGTGGCCATCGGCGCCTCCGCCGGCGGCATCGACGCGCTGTTCACGCTGTTCCAGGGGATGGCGGCGCCGTTTCGCGGCAGCGTGATCGTGGTGCTGCACCTGCCGGAGGACCACGAGAGCCGCCTGCCCGAGGTGTTCCAGGCCCGCCTGGGCGTGCCGGTGGAAGAAGCCCGCCCCGGCGGCGTGATCGCCTCCGGCGTCATCTACTTCGCCCCGCCCGGTTACCATCTGCTGGTGGAGGACGATCGCACCTTCGCGCTGAGCTGCGACCCGCCGGTGCTGTTCTCGCGCCCGTCCATCGACGTGCTGCTGGAGACCAGCGCCGACGCCTACGGCCCGGAACTGGCCGGGCTGGTGCTGACCGGCGCCAACGAGGACGGCGCGCGCGGGCTCGCGGCCATCCGCGCCCGCGGCGGCCTGGCGGCCGTGCAGTCGCCGGACGAAGCCGCGCACGACGCCATGCCGCTGGCGGCCATCGCCATGGCGGCCCCCGACTACGTGCTGCCCCTTTCCGGGCTGCGCACGCTCCTGCACACGGTGATCCGCTGATGACCGCACCGAACAACGAAGTCAACGTTCTGCTGGTCGACGACCTGCGCGAAAACCTGGTGGCACTGGAGGCGCTGATCCGCGCGCCCGGCCGCCGCATCTTCACGGCCTGCTCCGGCGACGACGCCCTGTCGCTGATGCTGGAGCACGCCTTCGCGCTGGCCATCCTCGACGTGCAGATGCCGTCGATGAACGGTTTCGAACTGGCCGAGCTGATGCGCGGCACCGAGCGCACCCGGGGCATCCCCATCGTGTTCGTCAGCGCCGCTGGACGCGAGCTGAACTACGCCTTCCGCGGCTACGAGACCGGCGCCGTCGACTTCCTCTACAAGCCGCTCGACCCGGTCGCCGTGCGCAGCAAGGTCACCGTCTTCGTCGACCTGTTCCGCCAGCGCCAGGAGCTGCAGGGGGTGCAGTCGCAGCTGGAACGCGCCGTCACCATGCGCGACGACTTCATGTCCATGGTGTCGCACGAGCTGCGCAACCCGCTCAACTCGGTGTACCTGCAGGCGCAGTTGCGCCGCAAGCTGCTGTCGGGCCCCAACCCGCCAGACCGAGAGGCCATGCTGCGCATGGTGGAACGCGACGAGCGCCAGATCCGCAGCATGATCCGGCTGCTGGACGACATGCTGGACGTGTCGCGCCTGCGCACCGGCAAGCTGGCGATGAGCTTCGCCCCGTTCGACCTCGCCGAGCTCGGCCGCCGGGTGGTGGAGTCCATCGGCGAGCAGGCGGCTTCCGCCGGCGTGGCGGTGACGCTGGACGCGCCGCAGGCCCTGCCCCTGCATGGCGACGAGTTCCGCATCGAGCAGGTCATCACCAACCTGCTGACCAATGCGCTGCGCTACGGCCAGGGCAAGCCGGTGGCGGTTACGGTGGGCAGCCGCGAGGGCCGCGCTTTCGTCTCGGTGCGCGACCAGGGCATGGGCATCGCACCGGCCGACCAGGAACGCATCTTCCAGCAGTTCGAACGCACGGCCGGCTCCGAGCAGGTGCCCGGCCTCGGCCTGGGCCTGTTCATCGCCCGCCAGATCGTCACCGCCCACCGCGGTCAGCTGCAAGTCACCAGCGCCCTGGGCGAAGGCTCGGAGTTCGTCCTCTGGCTGCCGCTGCCGGGGACGGAGCCCGCGTTGGCTGCTTCGGCGGACTGAGCCTCCGAAGGCGGAAGGCGGAAGGCGGAAGGCGGAAGGCGGAAGCCGGACAGCCGGACAGCCGGACGCAAAAGTCGCAAAGACTTCGCAAAGGTCGCAAAACCAAAGCCCAGTCTTCCTTTGCATCTTTCGCGACTTTTGCGCAACCTTCGCGACTTTTGCGTCCTGGGGTTGGGCCGCCCATATTTGAGACAATCCCCTCCAATACGGAAGGACACGAAAACCATGGACGCAGAACGCATCAACCTCATCGGCACCACCCTGGCGGACCTGCAGGCTCGCACGGGCGAGCTTCGGAGGTATCTTTGACTTCGATGCCAAGTCGGAACGCCTGAGGACGGTCAATGCATCGCTGGAAGACCCGGCGGTGTGGAACGATCCCAAGAAGGCCCAGGAACTGGGCAAGGAAAAGAAGCAGCTCGATGACGTGGTGCTCGGGCTGCAGAACCTCGACCGCGAGCTGTCGGACAACCTCGAGCTCTTCGAGATGAGCAAGGACGAAGGCGACGACGACGGCCTGCTGTCCATCGAAGCCGACTGCGCCAAGCTCGAGAAGATCGTCGAGGGCCTGGAATTCCGCCGGATGTTCAACCAGCCGGCCGACCCCAGCAACTGCTTCCTCGACCTGCAGGCCGGCGCCGGCGGCACCGAGGCCTGCGACTGGGCCAGCATGCTCATGCGCCAGTACATCAAGTACGCCGAACGCAAGGGCTTCAAGTACACCATCGAGGACGAGACGCCCGGCGACGTCGCCGGCATCAAGAGCGCCACGCTCAAGATCGAGGGCGAGTACGCCTTCGGCCTGCTGCGCACCGAAACCGGCGTGCACCGCCTGGTGCGCAAGTCGCCCTTCGACTCCTCCGGCGGGCGCCACACCAGTTTCGCCAGCGTGTTCGTCTACCCGGAGATCGACGACTCCATCGAAATCGACATCAACCCGGCGGACGTGCGCACCGACACCTTCCGCGCCTCGGGCGCCGGCGGCCAGCACATCAACAAGACCGATTCGGCGGTGCGCCTGACGCACATCCCCACCGGCATCGTGGTGCAGTGCCAGGACAGCCGCAGCCAGCACAGCAACCGCGACGTCGCCTGGCGCCGCCTGCGCTCGCGCCTGTACGACTTCGAGATGCGCAAGCGCATGGAAGCCCAGCAGAAGCTGGAGGACAGCAAGACCGACGTCGGCTGGGGCCACCAGATCCGCAGCTACGTGCTGGACAACAGCCGCATCAAGGACCTGCGCACCGGCGTGGAGATCTCCGCCACGCAGAAGGTGCTCGACGGCGACCTGGACGCCTTCATCGAGGCGTCGCTGAAGCAGGGCGTATGACGCGCCGGCCCGACCGGTCCCCGCCATGAGCATCCGCGCCCTGATCTTCGACATGGACGGCACCATGGTGGACTCCATGCCCGCCCATGCGCGCAGCTGGGACGTGTTCGCGCGCCGCCATGGCGTCGACATGCCGGTGGCCGAGATCCTGCGGCGCACCACCGGGCGCAATGGCGTGGAGTGCATCCGCGAGCTGTTCGGCGCCGCCACCCCGGAAGACGAGGCGCTGGCGCTGATCGCCGAGAAGGAAGCGATCTACCGCGAAACCTTCGCGCGCGACTTCCGCGCCGTGCCCGGCTTCCCGCAGTTCGCGCAGCAGGCCCATGCGCGCGGGCTGCGGGTGGGGTTGGCCACCGCGGGCGACCGGAACAACATCGACTTCGTGCTGCGGCACCTGGCGCTGGATCCGCCGCCGGCCGCCATCGTGGGCGGCGACGAGGGCATCGCCGGCAAGCCGGCGCCCGACCTCTTCCTGGAGGCCGCGCGGCGCCTGGGCGTGCCGCCCGCCGACTGCCTCGTCTTCGAGGACGCGCCCTTCGGCATCGAGGCCGCGCGCCGCGCCGGCATGCGCGCCGTGGCGATCTGCACCACCCACTCCGCCGCCGAACTGGCCGGCGCCCACGTGATCGCCGCGGCGCCCGACTTCGAACAACTGACGACAACGAACTTCCTGGAGACCCTGGATGCGTGAAGGACAAGGCAAGGTCATCAATCGCGCGGACTACCAGCCGCCGGCATTCTGGATCGACACCGTGGAACTGGTGTTCGACCTCGATCCGGCCAAGACGCGGGTGCTCAACCGCATGCGCGTGCGCCGCAACCCCGACGTGCCGCCGCAGGCGCTGCGCCTGGACGGCGAGGAGCTGAACCTGGCGCGGGTGCTGGTCGCCGGCCAGGGCACCTCGTTCAAGCTGGAGGACGGCCAGCTGGTGCTGGAGAACCTGCCGGCGGGCGACGACCCGTTCGAGCTGGAGATCTTCACCACCTGCTACCCGGTGAAGAACACCAAGCTGATGGGCCTGTACGTCAGCAACGACTCGTTCTTCACCCAGTGCGAGGCCGAGGGCTTCCGCCGCATCACCTACTTCCTGGACCGGCCCGACGTGATGGCCAGCTACACGGTGACGCTGCGCGCCGACCGCCAGAAGTACCCGGTGCTGCTGTCCAACGGCAACCTGGTGGACCAGGGCCCGCTGGACGACGGCCGCCATTTCGCCAAGTGGGTGGACCCCTTCCGCAAGCCCAGCTACCTGTTCGCCCTGGTGGCGGGCCAGCTGGTGTGCCGCGAGCAGCGCATCACCGCGCGCAACGGGCGCGAGCACCTGCTGCAGGTCTACGTGCGCCCGGGCGACCTGGACAAGACCGAGCACGCGATGAACTCGCTGATGGCTTCGGTGGCCTGGGACGAGGCGCGCTTCGGCCTGCCGCTGGACCTGGAACGCTTCATGATCGTCGCCACTAGCGACTTCAACATGGGCGCGATGGAGAACAAGGGCCTGAACATCTTCAACACCAAGTACGTGTTGGCGAACCAGGCCACGGCCACCGACACCGACTACGCCAACATCGAGTCGGTGGTGGGCCACGAGTACTTCCACAACTGGACCGGCAACCGCGTCACCTGCCGCGACTGGTTCCAGCTGTCGCTGAAGGAAGGCCTGACGGTGTTCCGCGACCAGGAGTTCAGCCAGGACCTGGCCGGCGACGCCTCGGCGCGCGCGGTCAAGCGCATCGAGGACGTGCGGGTGCTGCGCACCGCGCAGTTCCCCGAGGACGCCGGCCCCATGGCGCATCCGGTGCGGCCCGACCAGTACCTGGAGATCAACAACTTCTACACCGTGACGGTGTACGAAAAGGGCTCCGAGGTCGTGCGCATGCAGCAGACGCTGGTGGGCCGCGAGGGCTTCGCCCGCGGCCTGGCGCTCTACTTCCAGCGCCACGACGGCCACGCCGTCACCTGCGACGACTTCGCCCAGGCCATCGCCGACGCCAACCCCGAGTCGCAGCTGGCGCAGCGGCTGGACCAGTTCAAGCGCTGGTACAGCCAGGCCGGCACGCCGCGCGTGAAGGTCACCACCCAGTGGGACGCCGCCGCCGGCATCTACAAGGTGACGCTGGCGCAATCCTGCCCGCCGACGCCGGGCCAGCCCGAGAAGCTGCCCTTCGTGATCCCGATCGCGCTGGGCCTGCTGGACGCCAGCGGCCGCGAGCTGACCAGCGGCATGCACGTGCTGACCGAGGCCAGCGAGACCCTGACGTTCGCCGGCTACGAGGACGAACCCGTGCCCTCGCTGCTGCGCGGCTTCAGCGCGCCGGTGATCCTGGAGTACGACTACACCGACGATCAGCTGCTGACGCTGCTGGCGCACGACACAGACCCGTTCAACGGCTGGGAGGCCGCGCAGCGGCTGGCCGTGGCGCGCGCCCTCGCCTTCGTCCGCGACGGCGGCGTGGTGCAGCTGGACGAGGCCTATGTCGACGCCATGCGCGCCGTGTTGCGCCACCCCGGGCTGGACGCCGCGTTCAAGGAACTTGTGCTCACCCTGCCCGCCGAGACCTACATCGCCGAGCAGCTGGACGTGGTCGATCCGCAGCGTATCCACGCGGTGCGCGAGGGCATGCGCGAGCAGCTGGCGCAGGCGCTGTTCGCCGACTGGGAATGGGCCTACGAAACGCACCGCGACAGCGGCGCCTACCGGCCCGACCCGGTGTCCAGCGGCCGGCGGGCCCTGGCCGGCCTGGCGCTCACGCAGCTGTGCCTGGCCGCGCGCGCCAGCGGCGATGCGGTGTGGCCCGGCCGCGCCTACCAGCGCTTCAAGGACGCGTCGAACATGACCGA
This sequence comes from Pseudomonadota bacterium, assembly GCA_023436025.1. GTDB lineage: Bacteria > Pseudomonadota > Gammaproteobacteria > Burkholderiales > Burkholderiaceae_C > Ramlibacter. The sequence goes on from JAEZKX010000300.1 coordinate 8,001, forward strand.
CCGCTTCAACGCGCTGGCAGCGCTGGTGACCAGCGGCCACGCGCTGGCGGCCCCGGCCCTGCAGCGCTTCCACGCCCTCTTCAAGGACGAGGCGCTGGTGCTGGACAAGTGGTTCGCGCTGCAGGCCGGCGCGCCCGACCGCGGCGGCAACATCCTGCCCATCGTGCGCCAGCTGATGCAGCATCCGGACTTCAACATCCGGAACCCCAACCGCGCCCGCAGCGTGATCTTCAGCTACTGCAGCGCCAACCCGGGCGCCTTCCACCGCCCGGACGCGGCGGGGTACGTGTGGTGGAGCGAGCGCGTCATCGAGCTGGACGGCATCAACCCGCAGGTGGCCGCGCGCCTGGCGCGGGCGCTGGACCGCTGGAAGAAGCTGGCCGAGCCGATGCGCGGCGCCGCGCGCGAGGCCATCGCGCGGGTGGCAGCCAAACCCGACCTGAGCAACGACGTGCGCGAAGTGGTCACCCGCGCGCTCGCCGAATAAAGGACTTCCATGAACCACCAAGGCATTTCCCTCACCCGCTACCTGGTCGAGCAGCAGCGCGTCCACAACCACATCCCCTCGCAGCTGCGCCTGCTGATCGAGGTGGTGGCCCGCGCCTGCAAGCGCATCAGCCACGCGGTGAACAAGGGCGCGCTCGGCGACGTGCTGGGCTCGGCCGGCACCGGCAACGTGCAGGGCGAGGTCCAGAAGAAGCTGGACATCATCGCCAACGAGGTGCTGATCGAGGCCAACGAATGGGGCGGCCACCTCGCCGGCATGGCCAGCGAGGAGATGGAGGGCATCTACGTGGTGCCCAACCGCTTTCCCAAGGGCGAATACCTGCTGCTGTTCGATCCGCTGGACGGCTCCTCCAACATCGACGTCAACGTCAGCATCGGCACCATCTTCAGCGTGCTGCGCATGCCCGAGGACGACCGCGGCGTGGACGAAGGCGATTTCCTGCAGTGCGGGCGCAAGCAGGTGGCCGCCGGCTACTGCATCTACGGCCCGCAGACCACCCTGGTGCTGACGGTGGGCGACGGCGTGGCGATGTTCACCCTGGACCGCGAACAAGGCTCCTTCGTGCTGACGCAGGAGAACGTGCAGATCCCCGCGGACACCAAGGAGTTCGCCATCAACATGTCGAACATGCGCCATTGGGATGCGCCGGTGAAGCGCTACATCGACGAGTGCCTGGCCGGCAAGGACGGCCCGCGCGGCAAGGACTTCAACATGCGCTGGATCGCCTCCATGGTGGCGGACGTGCACCGCATCCTCACGCGCGGCGGCATCTTCCTCTACCCCTGGGACAAGCGCGAGCCGAACAAGCCCGGCAAGCTGCGCCTGATGTACGAGGCCAACCCCATGGGGTGGCTGGTGGAACAGGCCGGCGGCGCCGCCACCAACGGCCGCCAGCCCATCCTGGACATCCAGCCGCAGCAGCTGCACGAGCGCGTGAGCGTGATCCTCGGCTCGAAGAACGAAGTGGAACGGGTCACGGCGTACCACAACAACGACTGAACACGCGCGGGCCGCCCGGCGGCCGCGCGGATGTCAGCGCTTGTTGCGCCGCGGCCCATGGACCAGGCCCGCAAGGGCAGCAACAGCACGGACCCGGGCAGCGCCCAGATGAACAGGTAGAGGCTGACCGCGCAAGCGCGGCGCACCATGTCCTTCAGCCGGGCCCGTCCCCAACCTGACAACCGCGCGCCCCAACCTCGGAGCCCGACCGCGATCCCCTATAATGGCGGACTTCGCCGGAGTAGCTCAGTCGGTAGAGCAGCTCATTCGTAATGAGAAGGTCGGGGGTTCGATTCCTCTCTCCGGCACCACATCCAGGGCCGTGAAGGTGCATAACCTTCCGGCCCTTTCTCTCTTCCCCTCTGAGGCGCGGTTTCTATCGTCCGTGGGCGTGCGGCTGAGTATGCCGGGAGCCGGGGGTATCAGGGGGCATATTTGGGGGCACGGCTGGGGGCATATTCCAGCTCACCCTCTCGAAGCCGCTCTCTGCCAGCAGCAATACTGCTTCTGTCGTCAAGCGTCAACCAAATGGAATCGCCACCTGCTAGCGGAAGGTCGGGGGCCGAATCACCCGCACGGTCTACTGCATTCCCATCGCGAGTATTGCCGCCTTGGTGGGTGAGTCGTAAAACTGCCACTGGATGGCCGTGAGGATCGCGTCTGGCAGCCTTGCGGCCGTCCAGATAGTCCGCCCACCACTGCAGCAGCTTTGCGCGCTCCGGCAGGTAGGCGGCGCGGTTGTAGGCGGCGCGCACCTCGTTGCGCTCGACGTGGGCCAGCTGACGCTCTATCACGTCCGGGCGCCAGCCCTTTTCGTTGGCGACCGTGGAGAACAGGGAGCGGAAGCCGTGCGCCGTGGCCGCGCCCTTGTAGCCCATGCGCACCATGGCGCCGTTAAGGGTGTTCTCGCTCAGCGGCTTGGACGGATAGAACGGGCTGGGAAACACCAAGTCCCGCTCGCCGCTCAGGGTCTGCATGGTGCGCAGCACTTCCAGCGCCTGCGCCGACAGCGGCACCAGGTGTTCCTCGCGCATCTTCATGCGCTCAGCGGGGATGCGCCACAGCGCCGCGTCCAGATCGAACTCCGCCCAGCGCGCGCCACGCACTTCCCCCGGCCGAACAGCGGTCAGCATCAGGAGGCGCAGGGCGTTGACCGTGTGCGGGTCGCCTTCATAAGCCGCGAACCGCTCCAGGAACTGCGGCAACTCCCCGTCCGCCAGGGCCGGCCGGTGCTGCACTTGGCGCGGCTTGAGCAGTTCCGCAGGCATCAAGTCGCCCATGGGGTTGCTTTCAATGCGGTCATGCGTAGCCGCATAGCGGTAGATCGCCTTCACCCGCTGCAGCACGCGCTCTGCCTGCTCGGTGGCGCCGCGCGCCTCTACCGCCTTCACCAGGTCGCGCAGCTCCCCGGGCCGAATCTCCGCCATCGAGCGATCGCCCAGCTTGGGGAACACATAAGCTTCCAGGCTGGCGGTGATCCGGCCCAACGTGACGGTTGCCCACTTGCCGGCCTGATGCTTGAGCCATTCGCGGCCGACCGCTTCGAGTGTCGTTGCGGCCGCATGCCTGGCCCGGGCCTTGGCTTCCTTACGCACTTGGGCCGGATCTTGGCCCGCCTGCAGCAGTGCGCGGGCCGCGGCCAACTTGTCCCGTGCTGCCTTGAGGCTGACCGCCGGATAGACGCCGAAGGCGAGGCGCTTTTCCTTGCCGCCTGCGCGGTACTTGGCACGCCAGTAGCGGCCACCCGCCGCGGTGAGCTCGAGGTAAAGGCCGCCGCCGTCGAAATATCGGCCCGGCTGGGTCAGCGTGCGCAGCTTGGCATCGGTGAGTTTCATTCAGGGTCCCCGGTTTGCTTGAACAAGCCGGGCACTCTCTGCCCGGCAATTGCGCCGGGCAAACCCGGCAGGCTGCCGGGGTCGCTCCCCCTTTTCTGGCCGTTTACCTACACCGTAGACCGGCAGGTTGCCGGGCACTACGCGGAGGCTGGGGGCACATTTGGGGGCACATTGGACGATCTCGCCGCGCTTTCAGAGGGAAAGAGGATTCCTCTCTCCGGCACCAAATGAAAACCCCGCTGGCTAGACGGTCAGCGGGGTTTTTTCCTTGCTGGCCTGTGATGACGCGGCGCGCGCCTCACATCAGGGTCTGCGGAACGTGAGGCGCACGGGGATCTCTGTTCCGCGCGAAGTTGGCGCCTGCCCCAAGGTCTTCGACGCCGGATCGGCCAAGCTCTCCGTTTGGGGACCCGCGCCCGCGGGCTCGGTCGACCAAACCCGGCTTCTCCCCCACGCGCTC
>JAEZKX010000382.1 GCA_023436025.1 Pseudomonadota bacterium
GCCCGGCCCGCCGCGGCTGACCGCCTCCCCCGGGCCTGTGCCGCACGGGCCCATTTCGCAGCGTGCCGCAGGCGCGCGGGCGGCGCGCGCCATGGGCTGCGCGCCCATGCGCAGGGCAGGCCACTACGCGGCCCCTTGCCCGCGCGCAGACAATCGCCCCATGCAAGCCGCCATCATCGACCTCGACGGAACGCTCGTCGACACCCTGGGGGACTTCCACGCCGCCCTGGGCGCCATGCTGCATCGGCTCGGCCTGCCGTCGGTCGACCGCGACACGGTCGCGGGCTTCATCGGCAAGGGCTCCGAACACCTGATCCGCAGCGTGCTGGCGCATGCCGGCGCGCCGGCCGCGCTGTACGACGCCGCCTGGTCCGCCTACCAGGACGCCTACCGCGGCCTCAATGGCGAACATGCGGCCGTCTACCCGGGCGTGGAGCAGGGCCTGGCGCAATTGCGCGGACGCGGCCTGCGCCTCGCCTGCCTGACCAACAAGCCCACCGAGTTCGCGCGCGACCTGCTGCGCATCAAGGGCCTGGCCGGCCACTTCGCGTGCGTGTTCGGCGGCGACGCCTTCGCGCGCAAGAAGCCCGACCCGCTGCCGCTGCGCAAGACCTGCGAGGCGCTCGGCGTGCCGCCGGCGGCGGCGCTGATGGTGGGCGACTCCTCCAACGATGCCCAGGCCGCGCGCGCCGCCGGTTGCCCGGTGGTCCTGGTGACCTACGGCTACAACCATGGACAGCCGGTGCGGGCGGTCGACGCCGACGGCTATCTCGACTCCCTGGCCGAGCTCGGCGCCTGGCTCGCCGGACGACCCGCCGTCAACGCTCCATCCCCAGTAGGCTGTCCTTCAGCTTCCAGTCCGCCGGCACCGGACCCAGCCAGATCCGCAACAGGGCATTGAAGAACTCCGGCTCGCGGAAGGGCTCGCCCTGGGGCACGCCGCGCACGCTGATGACGGTGCCGCTGCCGGGCACCCAGTCGATGGTGAAGTGGTCGCCCGGCTGCAGCTTCTTGTGGTCGCTGAAGACCTGGCTCATGCGCAGCAACCCGGGGATCAGTTTCGACAGCGCGGCCTTCTCCATGTTGTCCTCCACGCCGCGCGTGAACAGCTTGCCCAGCTGCGCGGCGTCGATCTCGCGCAGCATGGTGACCGCCAGGCGCTTGGGGCCGGGGGCGGCCAGGACCTCTTCCGGCGTAGCTGCCCGGCGCCCCAGGTAGAGGCCCAGGGTGTAGACGCGGAAGGGTCCGGCGTGGCGGGTGCCCGCGCCATTGAGCTGCAGGCGTGTGCCGCGCAGCTCGGTGCTGTCGGCGTAGCGCACGCCGGCGACCGTGACGTCGGCCGGCGCCAGGGCAGGCAGCAGGCAGGCAGCCGCGACGGCGGCGCGCAGCAGGGAATGGGCCATGGGACGCCTCCTTCCGGGCGGCGGACCGGCAGGCCCGCCATGGCGACGGATTGTCGACAGCGCGCTGCGCGCCCGCAACGCCGCTATGCCCGTGCGCGGCCGGGGCATTGTGCGATTGACTGGCGCGGCGAAATGGGTTTGCTACACTGGCCCCATGTTCATCCACCGCACGATGATCGAAGGTTGTAGCGACCGGGGAGCCTGGCCCTGGCGCAAGCCTGTCCAAGTGCGAACCTGATTGCACGGGGCACCTCCCGTGCCCCCGCGCCTCTCGCGAGGCATCCTGGATCCCCGCGGCCCCTGACGACCGGGCCGCCGAGCTTGTGGAGGCTCACCCCTTGATTACCGAACTGGAATTCCGCAGCCTCGCGCTGCAGGGTTACAACCGCATTCCGCTCATCGCCGAGGCATTCGCGGACCTCGAAACCCCCCTGTCCCTGTACCTGAAGCTGGCGCATGCGCGCGGCGGCGGCAAGCTGAGTTTCCTGCTGGAGTCCGTCGTCGGCGGCGAGCGCTTCGGCCGCTACAGCTTCATCGGCCTGCCGGCACGCACGCTGCTGCGATCGCGCGGCTTCGGCGCCGAGGCCGTCACCGAAGTGGTCACCGACGGCCAAGTGGTCGAAAGCGCGCCGGGCAACCCGCTGGACTTCATCGAGGCCTACCAGAAGCGCTTCAAGGTGGCGCTGCGGCCCGGCCTGCCGCGCTTCTGTGGCGGCCTGGCCGGCTACTTCGGCTACGACACGGTGCGCCACATCGAGAAGAAACTGGAGCAGAGCTGCCCGCCCGACACCCTGGGCTGCCCCGACATCCTGCTGCTGCAGTGCGAGGAACTGGCGGTCATCGACAACCTGTCGGGCAAGCTGTACCTGATCGTCTATGCCGACCCCGGCAAGCCGGAGGCATTCTCCAATGGCAAGCGGCGCCTGCGTGAGCTGAAGGACCAGCTCAAGTACTCGGTGAGCGCGCCCTCGGTCAAGCAAAGCGAGACCTTCCCGGCGGAGCGCGAGTTCGCCAAGGCCGACTACCTGAAGGCGGTGGACCAGGCCAAGGAGCTGATCGCTGCGGGCGACTTCATGCAGGTGCAGATCGGCCAGCGCATCAAGAAGCGCTACACCGCTTCGCCCTTGTCGCTGTACCGCGCGCTGCGCTCGCTCAACCCCAGCCCCTACATGTACTTCTACAACTTCAGCGGCGCCGACGGCAGCGACTTCCACGTCGTCGGCGCCTCGCCGGAGATCCTGGTGCGGCAGGAGCACACGCCCGAGGGCCAGAAGGTCACCATCCGCCCGCTGGCCGGCACGCGCCCGCGCGGCGCCACGCCGGATGTGGACAAGGCGGTGGAGCAGGAGCTGGTGCACGACGACAAGGAACGCGCCGAGCACGTGATGCTGATCGACCTGGCGCGCAACGACATCGGCCGCATCGCCAAGACCGGCTCGGTGAAGGTGACGGAGGCCTTCGCGGTGGAGCGCTACAGCCATGTGATGCACATCGTGAGCAACGTGGAAGGCATCCTGGAGGACGGCATGACCAACATGGACGTGCTCAAGGCCACCTTCCCCGCCGGCACCCTGACCGGTGCGCCCAAGGTGCATGCGATGGAACTGATCGACCGCCTGGAGCCCAACAAGCGCGGCCTGTACGGCGGCGCCTGCGGCTACCTCAGCTTCGCCGGCGACATGGACGTCGCCATCGCCATCCGAACCGGCATCATCAAGGACCAGACCCTGTACGTGCAGGCGGCGGCGGGCGTGGTGGCCGATTCGGTGCCGGAGATGGAGTGGAAGGAGACCGAGGCCAAGGCGCGCGCCCTGCTGCGCGCGTCGGAGCTGGTCGAGGAGGGGCTGGAATGAGCAGCCAACTTCCGGACGCAGAGGACGCGAAGTTTACGCAGAGGACGCAAAAGGAACAGCCCATCGAGAATGACTGTTCGCACGCGATCATCGGCGCAGCGGTCGAAGTGCAAAGGGTGCTGGGCGTGGGCTTGCTGGAGAGCGCCTATGCGGCTGCGTTGGCCATCGAGCTGAAACAACGCGATCTTCGCTTCGAGCGGGAAGTGCCGATCAGCGGCCGTTACAAGGGCGCCGACATCGGCGTCGTCTACCGCGCCGACTTCATCGTCGAGGGTTCGGTGATGCTCGAACTCAAGGCGATGGAAGGCGTGCTGGACGTTCACCGTGCGCAGCTGATCACCTACCTGCGGCATTCCGGCCTGCGGCTCGGATTGCTGATCAACTTTCACTCCTTCCCTGTCGTCAAGGGGATCCACAGGGTGGTGAACAAGCTATGAATCCCTTCATGGAATTCTTTTGCGTCCTCTGCGTAAACTTCGCGCCCTCTGCGTCCGGCTGTCCGCTTTCGGGAGTCCCAAAATGAAACTCCTCATGGTCGACAACTACGACTCGTTCACCTACAACATCGTCCAGTACTTCGGGGAACTGGGGGCGCAGGTGGAGGTGTTCCGCAATGACGAGATCGACGTCGCGGGGATCGCGGCGC
>JAEZKX010000389.1 GCA_023436025.1 Pseudomonadota bacterium
CACGTCGCGCAGGTGCGCCCGCAGCCCCTCGATCAGGCCGGCCAGCTCGGCCGGCTCGCCATCCTGCGCCTGTAGCGAGATCTGCCGGCTCTGCCAGGCCGCCCACTGGAAGCCGAACAGCGCCAGCCCGCCGGCCGCCCGGTGGGCCAGGGCGCGCAGTCGTTCGCGGGCGCCGGCGGCCAGCGCCTCCTCCATCGCCGCTGCCATCTGCTGGCGTGATGCCAGGAAGGCGGGCACTTCGCCCAGCAGTTCGCCATCCACCCGCACCGGTGCGTCGGGCCGGGCCAGCGCTTCGGGCGCCGGTTCGTCGTCCGGGGGCGGCTGCGTCGGCGGCGGCGCGCCGGTGTCCAGTTCGCGCAGCACGGCCAGCAGCGCTTCGCGCGTGAACGGCTTGGTCAGGTAGCGGTTGCTGCCGGCGGCCAGGCCGCGCCGGATGGAGCCGGGGTCGTCGTTCGAAGACATCATCAGCACCAGGCAGGGCGCGCGGCCGGCTTGCCGCTCGCGCTCGCGCAGCGCGGCCACCGCCTCCAGGCCGTTCATCACCGGCATCTCCATGTCGATCAGCACGATGTCGGGCCAGTGGCGCGCCACCGCCTGCAGCGCCGCCGCGCCGTTGGCCGCGCTTTCCACGGTGAAGGGCGGTGAGGGCAGGTAGCGCAGCAGCAGCAGCCGGTTGTATTCGTCGTCGTCGGCCACCAGCACGCGCCGCGGCGGGAAGTCGGCGACGCCGGCGGCCGCGCCCGGCGCCACCGGCCGTGCGCCGGGCAGGGTGGGCGCAGGCAGCTGCTCCGCGCCGAGCGGACGCAGGGTCAGGGTCAGCAGGGTGCCATCGTCGCCGGTCGACATGGCCAGGTCGCCCTCCTGCACCCGCGCCATCAGTCGCGCCGAGTAGGTGCCCAGGCCCATGCCGCCGGCCTTGCCGGCGGTGACGTACTTGTCGAAGAAGCGCCCGGCGACGGGCGCGGGCACCCGCGCCGGGTTGCGTACCCACAGCCGCACCGGGTCGCCGGGCTCGATGCCGATGCGCACCGTGCCGCCCGGCGGCGTTGCCTCCACCGCGTTCTTCAGCACGTTGGCCAGCAGCGAATAGCACAGCAGCTCCTCGGCGCGCGCGTAGACCGGGCCGCCGAAGCTGTGTTGCAGCGCCACCTCGACTTCGGCGGTCGCGGCCAGCACGTCCAGGTCCAGCAGCACGCGCGAGACCACGTCCACCAGGTTCACCGCCTGCGGCCGGAATTCGTAGGTGCCCAGCTCCATGCGCGAGAGGTCCAGGGACAGGTTGACCATCTCCAGCATGCGGTAGCCGGCGCGCTCGCTGATTGCCAGCAGCTCGCGCTGCTCCGCCGGCAGGTTGGGGTCCTCGCGCAGCAGGCGGGCCACGCCGATGATGCTGTTCAGCGGCGTCTTCAGGTCGTGGCGCGACATGCGCTCGACGTCCTCGCGCAGGCGCGCGTTCTCGGCCAGGGCGGCGTTCTGGCGCTGGAGCCCCTCGGCCACCGCGCGCTGTTCGGTGATGTCGAGGACCGAGCAGATGTAGCGCATGGCGCGCCCCTCGCGGTTGCGCAGGCTGATGGCCTCGATATGCACCCACACCGGCGAACCGTCGGCGCGCACCAGCCGGCATTCGTGGGCGTCGTGGCGCAGCTCGCCGTTGCGCACGGAGCGGTCGCGCAGCTGCTCGATGAAGCCCGCGTACGTGTTGTCGTGGTCGGCCGGGTGGATGTGGTGGAAGAACGAGGTCCACTGCGAGACGTCGGTGTCCTGCGGATAACCGAGGATTTCCAGCAGCCGCGGCGAATAGCGGAACAGGTTGCGGCTCGCGTCCCAGTCGAAGATGCCGGCGCCGGTGGTGCGCACCAGCAGGTCGGCCTTCTCGCGCTGTTCGCTGGTGCGCCGCTCCTCGGCAGCGAGCAGCCGCGCTAGCCGCTGCACCAGCACCAGCGGCGCCGACAGCACGAAGGCCAGTTGCCCCAGCAGGATGGCCAGGCCCGGACTGGTGCCGTGCAGTACCTGGAGCTGCGCCACGGTGGCCGCCGCCAGCAGCAGGACGAGACCGCCCAGCAGCACGCCGGCGTCCGGCCGTCCCTGGCGCAGCGCCTGCGCCAGCCGCACCACGGTGTAGACGAACAGCGCGCCGCCGAGGGCCTGGACCGCGACGACCAGGTGGCTGTGGATGCGCGCCGGCGCCAGCGCCACCACCAGCGCCGCCAGCGCGCACAGCGCCAGCGTCGCGCGCGCCACGCCAGGGTGCAGCAGGCGCGGGAACAGCCGGTCGACCATCAGCGGGAACACCGCGAGGGCGCCATAGAAGGCCAGGTACTCGATGCGCAGGTAGGCTTCCCAGGGCGTCTCGGGACCCCACAGCTGCAGCAGCAGGCGCTCGCCGAGCATGTCGGCATAGACGGCCTGCAGCAGGCAGAACAGGCCGACGAGCAGCGGCGCGGTGTCCTTGCGCCGGCTGGCATGGAAGATCACGCCGGTGACACCCAGCACCAGGAAGGCGCTGAGCGCGATGGTTTCCAGCGCCAGGCGTTGCTGCACCATGGAGGCCAGCACCTCCGGCGGGCCGGCCAGGGGCACGCGCACCATGCCGCCGGCGCGGTGCGAGAAGTTGGAGACGTGCGCCGTGATGCGCAGCGGGCAGGGGAAAGGCTCCGTCAGCAGCAGGCGACGCCCGATGGCGGGCCGGGCATGCTCGGCGCTGGTCGCCGGCTGGCCCTGAACCGACGCGGCCACACCGTTGACGTAGAGGACCATCGCCGTGCGCTGCGGCGGCACGGCCAGCGCCATCTGCTCGCCCGCCGGACATTGCACGCGCAGGCTGTAGGTGGCGTAGCCGTCCGTCCCCCGGGGCTTGCCCGCCACCGTGTTCCAGCTGCCGGGCACGGTGGCCTGGCCGGGTGGGGGCGTGGCCGTCTCGGGGGCCAGGAACTGTTGCCAGGCGAAGGCCCATTCGCCGCGCAGCGCGTGCACCGCGGCGGTGGCGCCGGCGAAGTCCAGGTCGATGAGGCCGCCCTTGGCGACCGGGGTGGCGAGCGCGGCGCGGCCGGTGAGCAGTGTCGTGAGGACGAGCAGCAGCAGGGCGGCGCGGCCCCAGCGGGCGGCGCGCATGACCGGGCCCTGGGGCGGGCCTACAGCTGTACCGGGCGGGTCGGCGCGAAGCCGTCCTCGCCGCGGCCGTGGCGTCGCAGGTCCTCGTCGCGCGCGGCCAGCAGGCGCTCGAGGTCGGCGCGCACGTCGTCCTGCGCGCGCGGGATGACCACCGGTCCTTCGATGATGTCGGCCGGCGTGGTGGTGGGCGGCGCGTCCCTGGGCAGCGCGGGCGCGGCCGGCGGCGCGGTCCAGGAGCCGGGGTGCGGCAGGTCGGGGCACTTGGACACGTCGCCCAGCGCGAACTGCCACGAGAAGCCCATCAGCCACTGCGGCGCGCTGGCGTCCAGCAGCAGCAGGCGCTGGTAGAGGTCTTTTTCCAGGGCCACGCCATGCAGCATGAGGCGCGGATCCCAGTGGCGGACCTGCAGGCGCACATGCAGGCCCGGCTCGCGCCGGGGGCTGCTGGTGCGCAGCATGTCGGCGGTGATCCAGTGGGCGGGAATGCCATTGCGCGCCAGCGTCTCGCGCAGCACCAGCTTCAGCAGGTCCTTGTGCACGGAGGCGGACGAGGACTGCGGCGTCGAGGAAGGGGCGAACTGGGTGCTGTGCTGCGCGGCGAGGGGCTGCCTGGCACCCTTGCCGGCCTTGGACTTGCCCCAACCGAATATGCCCATGCGCTGCTCCAATCCCTGGGGCCGGCGACCCTGTTACCGATTGATGCAATCATCCGTGCCCGCTGTAGCGGCGTCAAACGTCCGGCCGGGCGTTCATCCATTCGGGCAGGCCAGCGGACGCGGATCGTGACGCCTGCGCTACAGTCCGGGCTGATTTTTCAACCCGGATGGACAGATGGAACTGGATTTCAGCGGACGCGTGGCCATCGTGACGGGCGCCGGTGGCGGCCTGGGACGGCTGCATGCCCTCGCGCTGGCACGGCGCGGGGCCAAGGTGGTGGTCAACGACCTCGGCGGGTCGGTCGACGGCACGGGCGGCTCGGCCAGCGCCGCGCAGCAGGTGGTCGACGAGATCCGGGCGGCCGGCGGCGAAGCCATCGCCAACGGCGCCTCGGTCACCGACTTCGCGGCGGTGCAGGCCATGGTGCAGCAGGCGGTGGACGCCTGGGGCCGCGTCGACGTGCTGGTGAGCAACGCCGGCATCCTGCGCGACAAGAGCTTCGCCAAGATGGAGCTGGACGACTTCCGCCTGGTGCTGGAGGTCCACCTGATGGGCGCGGTGCACTGCGCCAAGGCCCTGTGGCCCGTGATGACCCAGCAGAAGTACGGCCGCATCGTGCTGACCACCTCGTCGACCGGCCTGTACGGCAACTTCGGCCAGACCAACTACGGCGCGGCCAAGATGGGCCTGGTGGGCTTCATGCAGACGCTGGCGCTGGAAGGGCAGAAGCACGACATCCGCGTGAACTGCCTGGCGCCGACGGCGCGCACGCGCATGACCGAGCACCTGTTCCCGCAGGACATGATGGCCGCCTTCGGGCCCGAGAGCGTGGTCCCGGCGATGCTGGTGCTGGCCGGCACGGACGCGCCGACGCGCACGACGCTGTGCGCCGGTGCCGGCGCCTTCGAGGCCGCGCACGTGACGCTCACCCGCGGCGTGCATATCGGCACCGGCGGGGACGCGCCCGAGCGACTGCTGGCGCAGCTGGACGCGGTGCGTGACCGCACGGGCGAAACCGTGCCGGGCAGCGGCGCGGAACAGGGCGCCAACGAGATGCGCCTGGCGCGCGGGGGGTGAGGCCGCAG
>JAEZKX010000012.1 GCA_023436025.1 Pseudomonadota bacterium
GCCCGGCCCCGCCTCCGGCGGCGGCGCCTGGCGCCGGGCCTGGTCCTGCGCGGCCTCCAGGTGCGCCGCTTCCGGCGCGGCCACGCGTTCGGGGTCCAGGAAAGCCTGTTCCACCACGAAGCCCGACTGCTGCACTTCGTTCTGGTCGAGCCAGAGGGCGATCTCGTCGCGCGCACTGTCGCTGAACTGCGAATCCTCGGCCCAGGCGGCGTCGGCCGCATCCTTCGCCTGGCCCGCCTCGCGCGTGTCGCGGCCTTCCTGCACCGCGGCCCGGTGCAGCGTGATCAGGTGGTCGAAGAAGCGCTGCGTCAGCTCGGGCGGATAGCCGATCCTCTGCAAGCCCTGGCGCAGGCGCTGCAGCAGGCCAGGGATCATCTGCACCAGGCGGCGGGCGCGGCCGCGCTGGCCGGGACTCTTCTGGATGCTCCAGATCAGGTCCTCCACCAGCTGGCGGTAGCCGAAGGGATCGGAGGAGCCGTCCTGGCAGCTCAGCTGCGCCTCGGCCACCACCTGCGCCCAGGCGCCCTTGAGGAAGTCGCCGACGAAATCGGCCACGTCCAGGCCATCCAGCATCTGCGCGAACTCGCCGGCGAGCTTCTGCGCCAGCAGGTTGCGCTGTTCGGCGTGCAGCAGCGCGCGGGCGGCTTCCTCGCGGCGCTGCTTGGCACTGGCGTCCTGGCCGCGCCACTGCTGCTCCAGCTCGTCGAGCATCTCGCCGAAGGTGTCGGCGTCGATCACCTTGCTGCCCAGCCAGCGGTTGGCCTTGTCCAGCGTGGCCTCGAACTTCCTCCACCCGGGGTCATCCTCGGAGGTGAAGGCCAGGCTGCGCTGGGTGATGCGGTCCAGCAGCTGGCGCGCGGGATGGTTGCGGTCGCTGAAGAAGCGCGAATCCTGCTCCGCCAGGATGAGGATGGCCGGTTCCATCTTCTTGAGCTGCTGCTTGATCCCGGGCAGCAGGCGGCGGTCTTCCTGCAGGTTGTCGAACATCAGGCGCACGACTTCCTCGCCCAGCTGCTGGCCGATGCGCGGCGCGGGCGGCGGCGGCGCCTCGGCCAGCATGTCCACCGGCTCGCGCACCGGCGCGCTGGGCCGGGGCCGCTGTTCCAGGCGCTTGACCAGCTCGTCGGCCTTCTTCAGGTCCTGCAGCAGGGCCATGGACGCCGGCAGCGTGTGCACGAAGTCAGGACGCCTGGGCTGGTCGAAGTCGCCGGCCAGCAGCTTGCGCAGCCGGTCCAGGGTCAGCAGCGTGCGCGAAACCGAGTCCTGCACCGGCGCGCCGCTGGCGCCCGTTCCCCGGGCGATGCGGCCGCCGACCGGCACGGCCGGCTCGATTCCGGTGGAACGCAGCCATTCGGCCATCTCGCGGTAGAGCTTGCGCAGGCTCACGCCCAGCAGCCCGGCCGCGGGCACGATCAGCACCTCGCGCACGCCGGCGTCGGGCACGTGCTCGGCCAGGGTGGCCTGCAAGGCGCGCACGAAGACGTCCGGCCGCACCGGATTCAGGCCCGGCTGGATGGTGCGCCAGCCCATCATGCTGCTGATGAGGGCGTCCAGCGCCGGCAACACGTCGTCGACGGAGTGCGCCACTTCCTGCTGGGCGCGTGCCACCTCGATGCTCTGGTCGAGCTGTTCGTCCTCGAACAGCTGCAGGTCCTGGAAGCGCAGCATCTCGGTGGCGGGCTGGTCCTTGCCGCCGCCTTCATAGACCAGGCGGGTGAGCTCCTTGACGAAGCTGGCCGTGACCTCGGGCGTGCGGGCGTGCAGGTCGAGGATGACCTGCTTGACGCCGGCGCGCTGGAAGCTCTGCACGCGCCGGGGGCCGGTGGCGGACAAGCCCTGTTCCAATCCGCGCAGCACCCCGACGAACACGGGTTCGGCCTGCTGGATCATCGCGGCCAGGCAGTCGCTCAAGGAGGGCTGCAGCGCGGTCGGGTCGTCGGCGACGCCCATGCGGAGCTTCAACTTCGGGGCCATGGCATTACGGAATTTGCCGCATTATGGTCCGGCTGAGCTGGAAGGGGACGTCTTTGCCGCCGGGCGGACCGCCGCTGGCGGGCCGCGGTGGCGCCGGCCCAACGGCGCCCGGGTCTGCGTGGCGCGGCGAACCGTGCGACAATACGGATTCTCGCGGCCTTCAGTCGCCCGCGAGCTCAGCGTTCTGCTGGGGACGAAGCAGGCCATCGCGCCCGCCGGCTCCCACACCCTGAACCTCATCTGCCCCTGACTGGATCCGGCCCCAAGGCCGGGAACGGCCGATGTCCCTGCGCCCGGGAAGGCGCTTCCTCACTGCATGACTTTTGACGAACTGAATCTCGCTCCGGCACTCCTCAAGGCGGTCCACGAGCAAGGCTACGAAAACCCCACCCCCATCCAGGCCCAGGCCATTCCCGCGGTGCTCGCGGGCCATGACCTCCTCGCCGGCGCGCAGACCGGCACGGGCAAGACGGCGGCCTTCACGCTGCCGATGCTGCACAAGCTATCCAAGGGCCAGAGCCGGACCAACAAGTTCGGCAAGGACGGCGTCGCCGCCCTGGTGCTGACGCCCACGCGCGAACTCGCGGCCCAGGTCGAGGAATCCATCCGCGCCTACGGCAAGTACCTGCCGCTGAGCTCCACCGTCATCTTCGGCGGCGTCGGCATGAACCCCCAGATCGAGCGCATCCGCGCCGGCGTCGACATCCTGGTCGCCACCCCCGGCCGCCTGCTCGACCTGCACCAGCAGGGCCACCTGGACCTGTCCACGGTGGAGATCCTGGTCCTGGACGAGGCCGACCGCATGCTGGACATGGGCTTCATCCACGACGTGAAGAAGGTGCTGGCCCTGGTGCCCAAGGAGAAGCAGAGCCTGCTGTTCTCCGCCACCTTCAGCGACGAGATCGTCGAGCTGGCCAACGGACTGCTGCGCGAGCCGCAACGCATCCAGGTCACGCCGCGCAACACCACGGTGCAGCGCATCACGCAGGTGGTCCACCCGGTCGGCCGCGGCCGCAAGAAGGAACTGCTGGCGCACGTGATCCAGGAGCACAACTGGTCGCAGGTGCTGGTGTTCACCCGCACCAAGTTCGGCGCCAACAACGTCGCCGAATACCTCAACAAGCACGGCGTCACCGCCATGGCGCTGCACGGCAACAAGAGCCAGACCGCGCGCACCCAGGCGCTGGCCGGCTTCAAGAGCGGCGAGATCCGCGCGCTGGTGGCCACCGACATCGCCGCCCGCGGCATCGACATCGACGACCTGCCGCACGTGGTGAACTACGAGATTCCCAACGTGCCGGAAGACTACGTCCACCGCATCGGCCGCACCGGCCGCGCCGGCAAGGAAGGCCAGGCGGTCAGCCTGGTGTGCCTGGACGAGGAAGGCTTCATGCAGGAGATCGAGCGCTTCACCAAGCAGCAGATCCCGGTGCAGGAGATCGCCGGCTTCGGCCCCGAGGCCGGCGAGCAGGCCGAGCCCATCGCCATGGGCCGCCAGGTGCTGTGGGGCGGCAAGGGCCGCCCGCCCTCGCGCGAGGTGATGAACGCCGCGGCCAAGGCGGCGCGCAGCGAGATGATGCAGCGCATCCGCGAGAACAAGGCCAAGGAAGGCCAGCGCGCCGGCGGCGGTGGCCGCGGCGGCAATGGCGGTGGCCAGGCCCAGCCGA
The DNA here is from genome assembly GCA_023436025.1 of Pseudomonadota bacterium. Classification (GTDB taxonomy): domain Bacteria; phylum Pseudomonadota; class Gammaproteobacteria; order Burkholderiales; family Burkholderiaceae_C; genus Ramlibacter. The sequence goes on from JAEZKX010000012.1 coordinate 3,642, forward strand.
CCCGCAGCGGCGGTGGCCAGCGCGGCGACGGGCAGCAAGCCCGAAGCGGCAACGGCAATGGCGGCAATGG
>JAEZKX010000025.1 GCA_023436025.1 Pseudomonadota bacterium
GCGCCTGGTTGGCGCGCATCGCGCGGTTGGCCGCGTCGCGCTGCAGCTTGGCGTCGGCGCGGGCGCCGGCGAACACCGCCCTGGCGTCCTTGCGGCACACCTCCCGGGCGCTGCCCGATTCCAGCCCCTTGCACTCCTGCAGCGCCACGGCGTAGACCGCCTCCGCCCTGGCCATCCGCAGTTTCTCGTCGGCCTCGGGGCCGGGGCGGTTCTGCTGCTGCAGCTCGGCCACCCGCACCTTGCGGGCGCCGCGCGCCGTCTCGTTGCAGACGTCGCGCGCAGTCCCGCGCAGCGGCTTGCAGCGGGCCTGCACGGCCTCGTATTCCGCCTCGATGCGGTGCTGCTGCGCCTTGTAGGCTTCCCGGCTCATCGTGTCGGCCTGGACCGCGCCGGCGGCGGCCAGCGCCGCGGCCAGGCAGGCATTGCGCATGCGCACGGCGGCTCCTTCAGCGCTTGCGCGGCTTGCGCGGGCGGTCGTCGAAGCGCAGGTCCGGATGGCTGCGCTCGAAGTCGCCGACCTGGCGGTCCGCCTCGTCACGCGCCAGTCCGTGACGCTCCTGGATGCGTCCGAGCAGCTGGTCGCGCCGGCCGGCGATCACGTCGAGGTCGTCGTCGGTGAGCTTGCCCCACTGCTCGCGCACCTTGCCTTTCCACTGCTTCCAGCGGCCCTGGATGCGGTCCTGGTTCATGCGTTCTCCTGCGGTGCCATGCGCGCCGCACTGCCGCGAACTTTAGGGAACGACGCTGGCTCAGCCGGTAGGATGGGCCCCGCACGGTGGGTAGGCAGCAACCTACCCCCTGCGCGGTTGTATGCTCGGCGGCCAGAACGATCAACGCGCGCGAGGACCTTCCTTTGATGACGAGCATCCGGCCCCTGTGGCTGGCCCCCTGGTTGCTGGCACCCATGGCGGCCAGCGCCGCCGATTTCGACGGCAGCCAACTGTCCACTTTCTGGGCCATCCCCTTCGCGGGGTTGCTGCTTTCCATTGCCATCATGCCGCTGCTGGCGCCTCGTTTCTGGCACCACCACTACGGCAAGCTCACGGCGGCCTGGGGCCTGGCCTTCCTGCTGCCGTTCGCCGCCGTCTACGGGGTACCGGCGGCTGGCGCGGGCCTGGTCCACGCTCTGCTGGCCGAGTACCTGCCCTTCGTGATCCTGCTGACGGCGCTGTTCACCGTGGCTGGCGGCATCTTCATCCGCGGCAACCTGCACGGCAGCCCGGGGCTGAACACCGGCATCCTGGCCATCGGCGCCGTGCTGGCCTCGTTCATGGGCACCACCGGTGCCTCCATGCTGCTGATCCGGCCGCTGATCCGCGCCAACGACAACCGGACCCACAAGGCCCACGTGGTCGTGTTCTTCATCTTCATCGTGTCCAACGCGGGCGGCTCGCTCACCCCGCTGGGGGATCCGCCGCTGTTCCTGGGCTTCCTCAAGGGCGTGGAGTTCTTCTGGACGGTGCGCTGGATCCTGCCCGAGACGCTGTTCCTGGTGGGCACGCTGCTGCTGCTGTTCTACCTGATGGACAGCTACTACTACCGCCGCCGCGAAGAGGTGCGCCTGCCGGATCCCACGCCCGACACCCGGGCCATCGGATTCGAGGGCGCGCGCAACTTCTGGCTGCTGCTGGCCGTGGTGGCCCTGGTGCTGCTCAGCGGCCTGTGGAAGTCGCCGGTGAGCTTCAACATCTACGGCACCGAGGTGGGCCTGCCCGGCCTGGTGCGCGACGCCGGCCTGGTCATCGTCACCCTGGTGTCGCTGCGCATCACGCCGCACCAGGTGCACCGCGACAACCAGTTCAACTGGGCGCCGATGCAGGAAGTGGCCAAGTTGTTCGCCGGCATCTTCCTCACCATCATCCCGGTCATCGCCATGCTGCGCGCCGGCCTCGAGGGGCCGTTCGCGCCCATCGTCGCCGCGGTGACGCGGTCTGACGGCACGCCCGACCCGGCGATGTACTTCTGGGCCACGGGCGCGCTCAGCTCCTTCCTCGACAACGCGCCCACCTACCTGGTGTTCTTCAACACGGCCGGCGGCGACGCCCAGGTGCTGATGACGTCGCTGGGTCCGGTGCTGGCCGCCATTTCGGCCGGCGCCGTGTTCATGGGGGCCAACACCTACATCGGCAACGCCCCCAACCTGATGGTCAAGGCCATCGCCGAGGACCGTGGTGTCACAATGCCGAGCTTCTTTGGCTACATGGTCTGGTCGGGCTGCATCCTGGTTCCCCTGTTCGCCGTCATGACCTTCATCTGGTTCCGCACATGACCCAACCCTCCATCCTCGTCGCCCGGGCCGTGTTCCCGGAAGTCATCCGGCATCTCGAGCAGTATTTCGAGGTCGAGCACAACCAGGCCGAGGCCGAATGGTCGCGGGCCGAGCTGGTGGCCCGGCTGCAGGGCAAGGCCGGCGTGCTGACCACCGGCGCCGAGCGCATCGACGCCGAACTGCTGGCCGAATGCGCCGACCTGAAGATCTGCGCCAACATGGCCGTGGGATTCAACAACTTCGACGTGCCGGCCATGACGCGCCGTGGCGTGGTGGCCACCAACACACCCGATGTCCTGACCGAAACCACGGCCGATTTCGGCTTCGCGCTGCTGATGGCCACGGCCCGCCGCATCGCCGAGAGCGAGCATTACCTGCGAGCCGGCAAATGGGGCAAGTGGCGCTACGACCTGTTCGCCGGCGCCGAGGTGCACGGCGCCACGCTGGGCATCCTGGGCATGGGCCGCATCGGCCAGGGCATCGCCAAGCGCGGCGCGCATGGCTTCGGCATGAACGTGATCTACCACAACCGTTCGCGCCTGGCGCCGCAGCTGGAGGCCGATTGCAAGGCCCGCTACGTCAGCAAGGAAGAACTGCTGCGCACGGCCGACCACCTGGTGCTGGTGCTGCCCTACACGAAGGAATCGCACCATGCCATCGGCGCGGCCGAACTGGCGCAGATGAAGCCCACGGCCACGCTGGTGAACATCGCCCGCGGCGGCATCGTCGACGACGCCGCGCTGGCGCAGGCGCTGCGCGAGCAGCGCATCGCCGCGGCCGGCCTGGACGTTTTCGAAGGCGAGCCCAAGGTGCATCCCGACTTGCTGACGGTGCCCAACGTGGTGCTGACCCCGCACATCGCCAGCGCCACCGTGCCGACGCGCAAGGCCATGGCGCAGCTCGCCGCCGACAACCTGGTCGGCTACCTCGTCAACGGCAAGCCCCTCACCCCGCTCAATCCGGAAGTGTTGCAGAAGGCCTGAGTTGGAGATCTGGATCGTCCTTGCGCTGGGGCTGGCCAGCATCGTCCTGCTGGTGGCTTTGCTGCTGCGCAAGCCCCCGCAACCCGAGAATGCACGGGCCGAGCTGCTGGCCGCCAACGAGCGGCTGGAGCGTGAGCTGCGGCGCGAGATCAGCGAATCCTCGCGCGGCGTGCGCACCGAGCTCACGCACACACTGACCAACTTCCAGGAAACGCTGGTGCGCCAGAGCGCGGAGACCACGCGCACGCAGAATGCCCAGCTCGACGCCTTCGCCCAGCAGCTCACGCTGCTGCAGAAGACCCTCAACGACACCCTGGCCCAGCAGCTCGGGTCGCTGAGCGAATCCAACGTGCGGCGGCTGGCCGAGGTGCGCCAGACGCTGGAGAACCAGCTGGCCATCCTGCAGCAGACCAATGCCGCCAAGCTCGAGGAGATGCGGCGCACGGTCGACGAGAAGCTGCAGACCACGCTGGAGGCGCGGCTGGGCGAGAGCTTCAAGCAGGTGGCCGACCGGCTGGAGCAGGTGCACCAGGGCCTGGGCCAGATGCAGTCGCTGGCGCAGGGCGTGGGCGACCTGCAGCGCGTGCTGACCAACGTCAAGACCCGCGGCATGTTCGGCGAGGTGCAGCTGGAGGCGCTGCTGGAGCAGGTGCTGACGCCGGAGCAGTACGGCAAGCAGGTCGAGACCAAGCCCCGCAGCAACCAGCGGGTGGACTTCGCCGTGCGCTTTCCCGGCCGCAGCGGCGACGGCGCGCCCGTGTGGCTGCCCATCGACGCCAAGTTCCCGCGCGAGGACTACGAGCGCCTGCTCGACGCCCACGACCGCGCCGACGCGGCGGCGGTCGACAGCGCCGGGCGCGCGCTGGAGGTGCGCATCCGCGAGGAAGCCAAGTCGATCTGCGAGTACTACCTGTGCCCGCCGCACACCACCGACTTCGCCATCCTGTTCCTGCCGATCGAGAGCCTCTATGCCGAGGTGCTGCGCCGCCCCGGCCTGATGGACCGCATCCAGCGCGACTACCGGGTCACGCTGGCCGGCCCCACCACGCTGCTGGCCATGCTCAACAGCCTGCACATGGGCTTTCGCACCCTGGCGCTCGAGCAGCAGGCCTCCGAAGTGTGGAAGGTGCTGGGCGCGGTCAAGACCGAGTTCGAGCGCTACGGAGAATGGGTGGCCCGGGTGAAGGACCAGGTACAGAAGGCCTCCGAGACGCTGGAGCGCGCCGACACCCGCACGAAACAGATGAAGCGGGCGCTCAAGGTGGTCGAGTCCCTCCCAGAGGCGCAGGCCCAGGCCCTGTTGCCGCCGGTCCAGGACAGCAGTGACGAGCGCGAGCACTGAACCCGGCTTCAAGCGCGAACTCGCCCAGCTGATCGCGGGCCAGGTCTTCATCCACGCCGCCATGGCGGGCACGCGCATGGCCGCCCCGCTGCTGGCCCTGCGCCAGGGCTACAGCCCGCTGGCGGTGGGCCTGCTGCTGGCCCTTTTCGCGCTGACCCAGGTGTTCCTGTCGCTGCCCGCCGGCCGCTACGCCGACCGCCACGGGCTCAAGCGCCCGGTGGCCTGGAGCGTGGGTGCGGCCACGTTGGGCGGCATGCTGGCGGTGGCGTGGCCGGTATTCCCCGTGCTGTGCGTGAGCGCCCTGCTGGTCGGCGGCGCCACCGGCGCGGCGGTGATCGCGCTGCAGCGCCACGTCGGCCGCGCCGCGCAGTCGCCCACGCAGCTCAAGCAGGTGTTTTCCTGGCTGTCCATCGGTCCGGCCTTCTCCAACTTCCTCGGCCCTTTCGCCGCCGGCGTGGTGATCGACCACGCGGGCTTCCGCGCCGCCTTCCTGCTGCTGGCGCTGCTGCCACTGGCGTCCTGGGCGCTGATCCGGCGCGCGCGCGAAACGCCGCCGACCGAGGCCTTGCCGAACGCCGGCCGCGGCCGCGCCTGGGACCTGTGGCGCATGCCGATGTTCCGCCGCCTGCTGCTGGTCAACTGGGTGCTGGCATGCTGCTGGGACGTGCACACCTTCGTGGTGCCGGTGCTGGGGCACGAGCGCGGCCTGGCGGCCTCCGTCATCGGCACCATCCTCGGGGCGTTCGCGCTGGCGGCGGTGGCCGTCCGCCTGCTGCTGCCGGCCATCGCCGGGCGCGTGCGCGAGTGGGCCATCATCGTCTGGGCGATGGCGGCCACCGGCATGCTCTACACCATCTACCCCTTCATGCACTCGCCCTGGACCATGGCGAGCTGCTCGGTGCTGCTGGGCGTGGCGCTGGGCGCAGTGCAGCCGATGGTGATGAGCACCCTGCACCAGATCACGCCGCACCACCGGCATGGCGAGGCCATCGGCATGCGCATGCTGGTGATCAATGCGTCCAGCGTGTCCATGCCCATCCTGTTCGGCACCGCCGGTGCGGCGGTGGGCGTGAGCCTGGTGTTCTGGACGATGGCGGCGGGCGCGCTCGGCGGCATCCGCCTGGCCCTGGGCCTCAGAGACGATAGAACGCCCGGATGATGTCCCAGGCCGCCTGGGGTTCGTCGGCGAACTGGAACAGCTCCAGGTCCTGCGGCGAGATCACGCCTTCCTCGACCAGCACCTCGAAGTTGACCAGCCGCTTCCAGTAGTCGCTGCCGAACAGCACGATGGGGACCGGGCGCGCCTTGCGCGTCTGCACCAGCGTGATCACCTCGAACAGTTCGTCGAGCGTGCCGAAGCCGCCGGGGAAGGCCACCAGCGCCTTGGCCCGCATCATGAAGTGCATCTTGCGCAGCGCGAAGTAGTGGAACTTGAACGACAGCGCCGGCGTGACGTAGGGGTTGGGCTCTTCCTCCATGGGCAGCGCGATCGACAGGCCCACGCTGATGCCGCCGGCCTCGTGGGAGCCGCGGTTGGCCGCCTCCATGATGCCGGGGCCGCCACCGGTGCAGATGAACAGCTGGTCGCGCGGCTCCTTGTCGGCGCTGTATTCGGCCACGATCCGGCCGAAGGCGCGCGCTTGCTCGTAGTAGTGGGCATTGCGCGCCAGCGCCCTGGCGCGGCGCGCGTCGACGGGCGTCGG
>JAEZKX010000036.1 GCA_023436025.1 Pseudomonadota bacterium
TGACCGGCGGGGGCGCACCGAAGGCGCCCGCGCAGGCCCCCGCCAAGCCAGCCGCGATAAAGTGTCGGCGCGTCCAACCACAAGCCCGCATGTCTGATCCCATCATTTCCGTGGAGCACGTCCACAAGTCCGTCACCGATTCCACCGGCACCCTGGCGATTTTGCGCGATATCGATTTCTCGCTGGCGACCAAGGAAACCGCGGCCATCGTGGGCGCCTCGGGCTCGCGCAAGAGCACCCTGCTGTCCATCATCGCCGGCCTGGACACGCCCACCCAGGGCACGGTGCGGCTGGCGGGCCAGGACCTGTTCGCGCTGGACGAGGACGCCCGCGCGGCGCTGCGCGCGCGCCAGGTGGGCTTCGTGTTCCAGAGCTTCCAGCTGATGGGCAACCTGACGGCGCTCGAGAACGTGATGCTGCCCCTGGAACTGGCCGGTCGGCGCGATGCCCGCAAGGCCGCCGCCGAGATGTTGGGGCGGGTGGGCCTGTCGCAGCGCCTGGGGCACTATCCGCGCGTCCTGTCCGGCGGCGAGCAGCAACGCGTGGCCCTGGCGCGCGCCTTCGTCGTGCGTCCAGCGGTCCTGCTGGCCGACGAGCCGACCGGAAGCCTGGACTTCGCCACCGGCGAAACCGTGATGGAACTGATGTTCGACCTGAACCGCGAACAGGGCACGACCCTGGTGCTGGTCACCCACGACCGCGCCATCGCCGCCCGCTGCGAGCGCCGCATCACCATCGAGGCGGGACGCATCGCGGGGTAGGCACCGGGACCGGACAGCCGGACGCAAAAGTCGCGAAAAATTTCGCAAAAGCCGCGAAAAAGGGCAGAAGAATATTTCAGGTTCCTTTTGCGACTTTTGCGTGACCTTTGCGATTTTTGCGTCCGGATGTCCGCCTTACCCGCCGGAAGCGCCCCTCGCACCGGCCAGGGATAATCGGGGCAATGTCTTCCGCTCCGAAAGTCCTGTTCGGCTTCCATGCCGTGGGCGTGCGCCTGCGGACCGCGCCGCGGTCCATCCTCGAGCTCTATGTCGACGCCTCGCGCAGGGATGCGCGCATGCGCCAGTTCCTGCAGAAGGCCCAGGAGGCCGGCCTGCGCACCATCGAGGCCGATGGCCTGCGGCTGGCCCGGCTGGCGGGCAGCGCCGGCCACCAGGGCGTGGTGGCCCGGGTCGAGGCCCTGCCCACCGCCCATTCGCTCGACGACCTGCTCGACGGCCTGCAGGAGCCGCCGCTGCTGCTGGTGCTGGATGGCGTGACCGATCCCCACAACCTCGGCGCCTGCCTGCGGGTGGCCGACGGCGCCGGCGCGCACGCGGTGATCGCGCCCAAGGACCATGCGGTGGGCATCAATGCCACGGTGGCCAAGGTGGCCAGCGGGGCGGCCGAGACCATGCCGTACTTCATGGTCACCAACCTGGCGCGCACCCTGGGCGAGCTGAAGGAGCGCAACATCTGGTGCCTGGGCCTGAGCGACGAGGCCGACCGCTCGCTCTACCAGAGCGACCTGAAGACCGCCACTGCGCTGGTGCTGGGCGCCGAGGGCACGGGCCTGCGCCAGCTCACGCGCAAGACCTGCGACGCCCTGGTGTCCATCCCCATGCTGGGCGCCGTCGAGAGCCTGAACGTCTCGGTGGCCAGTGGCATCTGCCTGTACGAGGCGGTGCGGCAGCGGCGCGGCGCATGATGCACGACCTGGTGGTGGTGGGGGCGAGTTTCGCGGGCCTGGCCTGCGCCCGCGCCGCCGCGCGCGCCGGGCTGCGCGTGCTGGTGCTGGAGAAGAAGCAGTCCGCGGGCGCCCGCCTCCACACCACCGGCGTGATCGTCAAGGACGCGGTCGACGAGGTGCCCTGGCTGCAGGAGGTGCCGCCCGCGCTGGTGCGCCGCATCGATGGCGTGCGCCTGTACGCGCCCAACCTGCGCCACCTGGACCTGCACGCGCCCGGCTACTACTTCTGGGCCACCGACGCGCCGGCGCTGCTGGACTGGATGGTGGACTCGGTGCGCGCCGCCGGCGCCGAGGTGCGGCTGGAGACGCTGTTCACCGGCACCCGCTACGTCGCCGGCACCCGCAGCTGGAAGATCCCGCTGGCGCAGGGCGAGGTGGTCGAATCGCGCTACCTGGTCGGCGCCGACGGACCGCTGTCGCGCGTGGCCAAGGCCCTGGGCCTGTCGCAGAACCGCGCGTTCCTGTTCGGCTTCGAGCGCGAGTACGCCGATGCCGAGATGGACCGCGATTTCCTGCACTGCTTCATCGACACGCGCCTTGCGCGTGGCTACATCGCCTGGGCCGTGCCCGGCGTGAATGCGGTGCAGGTGGGCCTGGCGCGGCGCGTGAAGCCTGGCGCCGGCCATGGCCGCCTGCAGCTGGATGCGCTGCTGGACAAGGTCAGCGGGCAGGTGCGGCCGCTCGGTCCGGCGCGTTCGGTGCGCGCCGGCATGATCCCCTGCGGCGGACTGCTGCCGCGCGTGGCCTGTCCTGGCGCCATGCTGGTGGGCGACGCCGCCGGCATGGTGTCCCCCGCCACGGCGGGCGGCATCCATACCGCCTTGCTGCATGGGCACGAGGTGGGCGAGGCCACCGCCGCCTACCTCCAGGGGCGTGCCGCCGATCCGGCCGAATGGATGCCGGCGCGCTACCCGCGCTTTCGCGCCAAGCGGGCGGTGCGCTGGCTCTACGAGCACCTGCAGAGCGACTGGATCTTCGACCAGTTGCTGCGCACGCCGGTCATGCGCCGCGTGGCCGAGGAGGTGTACTTCCACCGCAAGGGCAGCGGCGACCTGCACGCCCAGGCGCAGCGGCCATGAGCATGGCCGCAGTGGCGCAGCGCGTGCGCGCGGCGCGCCGCATCGTGCTGCTCAGTGGCGCGGGCATGAGCGCCGAATCCGGCGTTCCGACCTTTCGCGAGGCCCAGACCGGCCTGTGGGCCCGCTTCCGGGCCGAGGACCTGGCCACCGAGGCGGCGTTCCGGCGCGACCCGGCGATGGTGTGGGACTGGTACACGATGCGCCGCGCCATGGTGGACGCGGTGCAGCCGAACGCCGGCCACCGCGCTGTCGCGGCCTTCCAGCAGGCCCATCCGGGCCGGCTCACCGTGGTCACGCAGAACGTCGACGGCCTGCACCAGCGGGCCGGTTCGCCCGGCGTGCTGGCCCTGCACGGCAGCCTGGCGGACGACAAGTGGCTGGAGTCGCCCCGGGCCTGCTGCCTGGGGGCGGCGCCGCGGCCGGGTCGACCGCCGGCCTGTGGCACGTGCGGCAACCTGCGCCGCCCGGACGTGGTCTGGTTCGGCGAGATGTTGCCCCAGGCGGTGTTGGCTGCAGCCCTGCAGGCCGCCGAGGCCTGCGACCTGATGCTGGTGGTGGGGACTTCGGGCGTGGTCTATCCGGCGGCCGGACTGGCGCGCGCCACGCCTGCCGCGGTGGTGGTGGTCAATCCGGTGGCGTCCGGGCTCGACGATGCGGCGGACGTGGTGCTGCGGGGCACGGCGGCCGAGGTGCTGCCGCGCATCCTGGCCTGACCGCGCCGGAGCGCGGGCGCCTTCAGACCCAGCCCATCCAGCCGATCACCGCACCCGCACCCAGCAGCCACAGCAGGTGGGTGCGCGTCTTCCAGACGATGAGTGTCGTCACCAGCACCACCGCCCAGGTCGGCCAGTTGCGCAGCGCATAGCCGTTGGCGGTGGCGAGGATCCAGCCGGTGGCCACCAGCAGGGCGATCACCACCGGCCCCATGCCCTGCTTGAAGGCGCGCACGGCGCGCAGGCTGCGGTTGGCGTGGGCCCAGCGCACCGTCAGGAAGACCAGCACCGAGCTGGGCAGCATGATGCCGACCAGGCACACCAGCATGCCGAGGAAGGCCGTGGGCAGGCCACCGGCGTTGAGCCCCACGTTCCACCCCATCAGGCCGGTGAACAGCACATTGGGGCCCGGCGCCGCCTGGGCGATGGCGATCGAGGCACTGAACTGCGGATCGGACAGCCAGGCCTTCTCCTGCACCAGGAAGCGGTGCATGTCGGGCGCCGTGGTGATGGCGCCGCCCACGCACAGCAATGACAGCGACAGGAAGTGGAGGAACAGGGCCAGCCAGTCGCCGAGCCCCAGGGCGAGCACGGGTGGGGTCATGGGGCGGTCCTCGCCGGCCAGGCGGCCACGGGAGTGCAAGCGGCGCGGCGCATCACGCCAGCTTCCACCAGGCCAGTGCGCAGGCCACGCCGCCGACACCCAGCAGCACGCCGAACAGCGGCAGCTTCAGCCAGGCGATGCAGACGAAGCAGGCCACGCCGATGGCCGCGCACAAGGGCAGGCCCAGCACGTTGCGGCTCAGCGCGCCGAGAAGCTTCAGCCCGGTAGCGATGATCAGCCCCGCGGCCACGGCGCCCATGCCGCGCAGCGCGCCGGCCACGTGCGGGTTGGACGAGAATTCCGCGTAGACCAGTGCCAGCAGCAGCACCACCACCAGCGGGAAGGTCAGCATGCCGGCGATGGCGGCCAGGGCGCCCGGCAGGCCGAAGTAGCGCGCGCCCAGCACGATGGACAGGTTCACCACGTTGGGGCCCGGCATGATCTGCGCCACGGCCCATTCCTCGATGAACTCCTCGCGCGTCAGCCAGCGCTTCTTCTCGACCAGCTCGCGCTGGACCACGGCCAGCACGCCGCCGAAGCCTTGCAGGGCGAGCACGGTGAAGGAGACGAAGAGGTCGGTCTTGGAGCGGGGCTGGCAGCGCTCTTCGGGCGCGGCGTCCGGTCCCTCGGACAGCGGGGTCATGGCCCCGATTATCCTGGCCGCGGCTGTCGGTTGGCCAACGCCGCCGCCCGCGCATGGCGGCGCCCGGCAAGGGCGCGGCGGCCCGCGCGCGTCTCAGTACTTCGGCGCGAAGCGCCGTATCGCGTCCTTCACCTGCGGCGCCACGACAAAGCCTGGCCCGTACTTCGATGCCAGCACCTCCGCGCGGTGCAGGAAGGCGTCGATGCCGGTGCCGTAGATGAACTGCATGGCGCCACCGGTCCAGGCCGGGAAGCCGATGCCCAGGATGGAGCCAACGTTGGCGTCGTGCACGCTGGTCAGCACGCCTTCGGCCAGGCAGCGCGCCGTCTCCACCGACTGCCGGTACAGCAGCCGGTCCTTCAGGTCCTGCAGGTCCCAGGCGACGTCCGGCCGCTCGAACAGCGTCTTGAGCTGCGGCCACAGGACCTTCTTCGCGCCCTTGTGCGCCGGATAGTCGTAGAAGCCGCCGCCAGCCGCGCGGCCGTTGCGGTCGAACTCCTTGACCATGCGTTCGACCAGCAGCTCGCCCGGCGTCGCGATGTAGGTCGCGCCCTCGGCGCGGTAGTCGGCGCGGGTCTGGTCCAGCACGTGCACCGCCAGCGACAGCGCCGTCTCGTCGACCACCGCCAGCGGGCCCACCGGCATGCCGGCCTGCAGGCCCGCCTGTTCCACCACCGCCGCCGGGATGCCTTCGCCGACCATCGCGGCGCCTTCCATCACGAAGGTGCCGAACACGCGGCTGGTGAAGAAGCCGCGGCCGTCGTTGACCACGATGGGCATCTTGCCGACCGCCTGCACGTAGTCGTAGGCGCGCGCCACCGTCTGGTCGCTGGTCGCGCGGCCGCGGATGATCTCCACCAGCTTCATCTTGTCGACCGGGCTGAAGAAGTGGATGCCGACGAAGTCCTGCGGCCGGGCGCTGGCCTTGGCCAGTCCGGTGATCGGCAGGGTCGAGGTGTTGCTGGCGAACACGGTGCCGGGCGCCAGCTGCGCCTCGGCCTCCTGCGTAACCCGCGCCTTCAGCTCGCGGTTCTCGAACACCGCCTCGATCACCAGGTCGCAGCCGGCCAGGTCGGCCGCCGACGCGGACGGCGTGATGCGCGCCAGCACCGCCGCCTGCTCCTGCGGGCTCATGCGGCCCTTGTCGACCCGGGCCTGGGTCAGCTTCGCCGCCCGGGCCTTGCCGGCCTCGGCCTTCTCCAGCGACACGTCCTTCAGCACGGTGGCGATGCCGCGCACCGCCTGCGCGTGGGCGATGCCCGCGCCCATCATGCCGGCGCCCAGCACGCCCACCTTGCGCGGCCGGAAGCGTTCGGCGGCAGGCGGGCGCGACTGGCCCGCCTTGATCGCGTTCATGTTGAAGAAGAACGTATTGATCATGTTCTTCGCCACCGGCGACACGATCAGGCGGGCCAGATACCTGCTTTCGATGCGCAGCGCGGTGTCGAAGTCGACCAGCGCGCCTTCCACCATCGCTGCCAGCGCCGCCTCGGGCGCCGGATACAGGCCGCGGGTCTTCTGCTTCAGCATGGCCGGCGCCACCGCCAGTGCGCCGGCGATCTTGGGCGAAGCGGGCGTGCCGCCGGGCATGCGGTAGTCCTTGGCGTCCCAGGGCTGCTGCGCCTGCGGGTTGGCGGCGATCCAGTCGAGGGCGGCGGCGCGCAGCGCGCCGGCGTCGGGCACCAGCGCATGCACCAGGCCGAGGTCGAGCGCCTCGCGCGGGCCGAACAGCTTGCTCTCCAGCACATAGGGTTGCGCGCCCATCAGGCCGAGCAGGCGCGTCATCTTGGTGATGCCGGTGGCGCCGGGGATCAGGCCCAGGGTGATCTCGGGCAGGCCGAACTGGATCTTCGGATCGTCGACCGCCACGCGGTGGTGGGCGACCAGGGCCACTTCCCAACCGCCGCCCAGCGCGGCGCCGTTGAGGCATGCGACCACCGGCAGGCCCAGGGTCTCCAGCGTGCGGAAGTTCTTCTTGACCTGTTCGATCTCGCGGAACACGGCCGGCGCATCGGACGCCTGAAGCCGCATCGTGCCCTTGAGGTCGGCGCCGGCGAAGAAGGTGGACTTGGCCGAGGCCAGCACGATGCCGCGGATCGCGTCGCGGTCGCGCAGCACCTGCTGCACGGCCGCGTCCAGGTCGCGCTGCCACTGCAGGCACATGGTGTTGACCGGCGAGCCGGGCTCGTCGAAGGTGAGGGTGGCGATGCCGTCGGCGAGGTCGTAGCGGATGGTCTGCATGCCGGACCTCAGATGCGCTCGACGATGGTGGCGATGCCCATGCCGCCGCCCACGCACAGCGTGGCCAGGCCGTAGCGCAGCTGGCGCCGGTGCAGCTCGTCGACCAGGGTGTTGAGGATCATGGCGCCGGTGGCGCCCAGCGGGTGGCCCATGGCGATCGCGCCGCCGTTGACGTTGACCTTCTCGTGGGGCACGCCCATCTCCTTCATGAACTTCATGGGCACGGCCGCGAAGGCTTCGTTGACCTCGAACAGGTCGATCTGGTCGATGGAGAGGCCCGCCTTGGCCAGCGCCTTGCGCGCCGCCGGCATGGGGCCGGTCAGCATGATGGTGGGATCGGCGCCCGAGAGGGCGGCGGCGACGATGCGCGCCCGCGGCGTGAAGCCGTGCGCCTTGCCGGCGGCTTCGCTGCCGATCAGCACCGCCGCCGCGCCGTCGACGATGCCCGAGGAGTTGCCCGCGTGGTGCACGTGGTGGATGCGCTCCACCTGCGGATAGCGGGAAATCGCGACCTGGTCGAAGCCCATCGCGCCCAGCTGCTCGAAGGCGGGCTTGAGCGAGGCCAGGCCTTCCAGGGTGGTGTGAGGCTTGATGAACTCGTCCTGGTCGAGGATGACCTGGTCGAGGAAGTCCTTCACCGGTACCACCGAGCCGGCGAAGAAGCCACCTTCGCGCGCCCGCGCCGCGCGCTGCTGCGACTCCAGGGCGTAGGCGTCGACGTCGTCGCGGCCGAAGCCTTCGAGCGTGGCGATCAGGTCGGCGCCGATGCCCTGTGGCACGAAGGCGGTGGCGGAGTTGGTCTCGGGATCCTGCGCCCAGGCGCCGCCGTCGGAGCCGATGGGTACACGGCTCATGCTCTCGACGCCGCCGGCCACCACCAGGTCTTCCCAGCCGGAGCGCACCTTCTGCGCCGCCATGTTGACGGCCTCCAGGCCCGAGGCGCAGAAGCGGTTGAGCTGCACGCCGGAGCAGCGAAAGTCCCAGCCGGCCTTGAGCGCTGCGACCTTGGCGATCACCGAGCCTTGCTCGCCGATCGGCGAGACCACGCCCATCACCACGTCGTCGACCGCGCCCGTGTCGAAGTCGTTGCGCTGCTGCAGTTCGGCCAGAACGCCGGCCAGCAGGTTGACCGGCTTGACCTCGTGCAGGCTGCCGTCCTTCTTGCCCTTGCCGCGCGGCGTGCGGATGGCGTCGTACACGAATGCTTCGGTCATGGGTGTCTCCGGGTTGCGGCTCGCGGTCGAGTATATGCACGCTCCACCGGGCAGTCGCTCGGCGAATTCGCAGTACGGTCGCGCTGGTGCTGTCCCGGACGCGACGTATTGCGGGTTTACCCACGGCCTGCACCTGGCGGCCTGCGCGAGAGTGGTGCGGGACCCTGCAGCGATCACCGCGGGCCCGAACACAGGAGACAACATGAGAGTTCCCTGCATGACGGTGCGCGCGCACCGGCCGGTGCATTGGCGCCTGGCGGTGGTGGCCGGCGCTTCTGCCTTCCTGGTGGCCTGCGGCGGCGGCGGTGGCAGCGGCGACAGTCCGCTCGCGCTGAAGACCCTGTCCAACCGCGCCGACCTCGTCAGCGGCGGCGACGCGATGGTCGAGGTGACCCTGGATCCGGACACGCCCATGTCGTCGCTGAAGGTCACCGTCGGCAACCGCGATGTCACGAGCGCCTTCCGCCCAGTGGGGGCGGGCCGCGTCGTCGGCGTGGTCACCGGCCTGGCCGAGGGCCCCAACAACGTCACCGCCACGGTCGATGGCGGCAGCACCTGGAGCCAGACGCAGTCGACGCTGGTGGTGACCAACGCGCCGCGCCACGGGCCGGTGCTGTCCGGCGCCAAGCACATCACGCCGTTCCATTGCGCCACCCCGACGGCCCAGCCCGCCGTCGGCGACAAGCCAGCAACGCTGCCCAGCGGCCTGTCCGGCGAACCGGACGCCAACTGCAACATTGCCACCGAGACGCAGCTGTACTACCGCACCACCGCCGCCTCCACCGGCGCCGGCGCCTGTTCGCTCAACATCCCCGACCCCAGCGGCACGCCGCCGGCCAATCCCTGCTTCAAGCCCTACATCATGGGCAGCACCCCACCCGACCTGGCCACCACGACCACCGACCATGGCGAGACGGTGCCCTTCATCGTGCGCCGCGAGCGCGGCACCATGAACCGCGGCATCTACGACATCGCCGTGCTGTGGAACCCGGCGCAGCCGTGGAACGCCGTGGCGCCGCAGTCGCAGTGGAACGGCAAGGTGTTCTACAGCTTCGGCTCCAGCACCGGCCAGCCGCGCCGCCAGTCGCGGCCCACGGCCACCAACTGGAGCAACAACGAGGAGCAGCTCAAGCGCGGCTGGCTGGTGGTCAGCAACAGCATGACCGACTCGGTGAGGAACTCCAACCGCGTCATGATGAGCGAGACCGTCATGATGATGAAGGAGCACATCTCCGACACCTACGGGCTGGTCCGCTACACGCTCGGCACCGGCTGTTCGGGCGGCTCGATCAACGCCAACATGAACCTGTCGATCTTCCCGGGCCTGCTGGACGGCATCGTGACGAGCTGCACCTACCCGGACTCGGAGACGACCACGCTGGAGGTGAGCGACTGCGTGCTGCTGGCCGAGGCCTACCAGAAGCCGGCGATGCTCGACCTGTGGGGGACGCTGGGGCTGGACCAGGCGCAGATCAACGCGCGCAAGGGCGCGATCAACGGCCATCCCGACCAGACCGCCTGCCATGCCTGGTACAACGCCTTCGGCAGCAATGCCAAGCCCGGCGTCTACAACCAGCGCGTGGTGGCCGACAACACCACCGGCGCCATCGCCACGCTGCCCACGCCCACCAACAACTGCGAGCTGCCCAACAGCGCCGTCTTCGACCCCGCCAATGCGGCGGCGACAGCCAACCTGCCGCGCTGCGACGCCTGGAGCTGGGCCGAGAACATCTGGGGCCGCAATCCGGGCGCGGCGGCGCCGCGCGACACCCGCGACAACGTCGGCGTTCAGTACGGCCTGCGCGCGTTGCTGGCCGGCGCCATCACGGCGGAAGAGTTCGTCACGCTCAACGAAGCGGTCGGCGGCACCGACGGCAACACCCAGTTCACCGCGCGGCGCAGCGAGGCCGATCCCCAGGCCCTGGCCACGGCCTACCGCTCGGGCATCGTCGCCTCCGGGCGCAACCTGGCGAAGGCGCCCATCATCGACCTGCGCGGGTGGGACGACTCCAACGTTCCGGCCAACGTGCCGCCGGGCCTGGCACCGGGCCAGATCCCGATCCACCACCAGTGGTACAGCTTCGGCATCCGTGACCGCATCGCCCGTGACGTGGGCGACGCCGGCAACCAGGCGCTGTGGCGCTTCGCCCGCACCGGCCTGGCCGCGCCCGGCACCGTGGGCCTGGAGGCCTTCAACGTGATGGACCAGTGGCTCGCCGCGCTGAAGGCCGACGCCAGCGGAGGCCCGCTCGAAGCCCGGGTGCGCGCCACGCGGCCGGCGTCGGCGCGCGACTTCTGCATTCCGCCCTCGGACGCCGCGCAGGCCACGCGCATCTACGACATGGCGGCCTGCGATGCCGATCCCTTCCTCAAGCCCTCGTTGTCGCCGCGCCAGGTGGCCGGCGGTCCGCGCAGCGAGGACGTGCTGAAGTGCCAGCTGAAGCCGCTGGCCGCCGCCGACTACGCTGGCGTGAGCTTCTCGGCCGACCAGTGGTCGCGCCTGCAGGCGGTCTTCTCCACCGGCGTGTGCGACTGGAGCAGGCCGGGCGTGGGCCAGCAGGCCGCGGTGGCGCCGCTGGACTTCCGCGCCGGCCCGGGCGGCGTGCCCCTGGGGGAAGCGCCAATGTCGTCGCGACCCTGACGCACTAAGCTGTCCACGAGGAGTCCAGGCTCCTGGCCGCCGCCGGCGAGGCGGCGGCTTTTTTTCGAGGACGACCATGATCGAACGCACGCTCTTCAACGCCGACCACGCCGCCTTCCGCGATGCCTTCCGCCGCTTCGTCGACAAGGAAGTGGCGCCCTTCCACGCCGCCTGGGAGGAGCAGGGGCATGTCGACCGGGCGCTGTGGAACAAGGCCGGCGCCAACGGCTACCTGTGCGCCACGCTGCCCGAGGCCTACGGCGGCGCGGGCGCCGACAAGCTGTATTCGGTGGTGCAGATGGAGGAGCTGGCGCGCGGCGGCTTCAGCGGCGTGGGCTTCGGCCTGCACAGCGAGATCGTGGCGCCGTACATCCTGCACTACGGCACCGAGGAACAGAAGCGGCGCTGGCTGCCGCAGCTGGCCAGTGGCGCGCTGGTCGGCGCCATCGCCATGAGCGAGCCGGCCGCCGGCAGCGACCTGCAGGGGATCCGCACCACCGCGATCAAGCAGGCGGACGGCAGCTACCGGCTGGATGGCAGCAAGACCTTCATCACCAACGGCTGGCATGCCGACCTGGTGATCGTGGTGGCCAAGACCGACCCCGCGGCCGGCGCCAAGGGCACCAGCCTGCTGGTGGTGGAGCGCGGCATGCCGGGCTTCGAGAAGGGCAAGCGCCTGAAGAAGCTGGGCCTGAAGGCACAGGACACCTCGGAGCTGTTCTTCGACGGCGTGCGGGTGCCGGCCGAGAACCTGCTGGGCGGCGCCGCGCTGGAGAACCGCGGCTTCGCCTGCCTCATGGAGCAGCTGCCCTGGGAGCGCATCCAGATCGCCGTCACGGCGGTGGAAGCGGCCCAGGCGGCCATCGACTGGACCGTGCAGTACGTGAAGGACCGGCGCGTCTTCGGCCAGCCGGTGGCGGCCTTCCAGAACACCCGCTACAAGCTGGCCGAACTGCAGACCCAGGTGCAGGTGGCGCGCGTGTTCGTCGACAAGTGCCTGGAGCTGGTGCTGCAGGACCAGCTGGACACCGCGACCGCCAGCATGGCCAAGTACTGGACCAGCGACCTGCAGTGCCAGGTGATGGACGAATGCGTCCAGCTGCACGGCGGCTACGGCTACATGTGGGAGGTACCGATCACGCGCGCCTATGCCGATGCGCGCGTCCAGCGCATCTATGGCGGTACCAACGAGATCATGAAGGAGGTGATCACCCGGGCCATGGGGCTGGGCGCAAAATAGCGCGCATGCTGCGCGCACTGAAAGACCTCTTCGATTCCATCGCTGCTCCGGCGGCGCCGGCCCGCACCGAGCACGACCTGCACCTCGCCACCGCCGTCCTGTTGGTGGAGGTAATGCGCGCCGATCCGGACAACGGCGCGGCAGAGCGCCGCGCCGTCGTCGAGGCGCTGCGGCGCAAGTTCCCGCTGGCCGACGATGAGGTGGCGCGGCTGGTGGAGCTGGCCGAGGAAACCTCGCGCACCGCCGGCGACTTCTACGCCTTCACCTCGACCATCAACGACCGCTTCGACCATCCGCAGAAGGTGAAGGTGATCGAGTACATGTGGCAGGTAGCCTATGCCGACGGCGACATCGACGCCCACGAGAACCACCTCATCTCCCGCGTGGCCGGCCTGCTGCACGTGACGCACGGCGAATACATCGCGGCCAAGTTGCACGCCAAGCAGGCGGCGGGCCTGGGGGCCCCCTAAGAGCCCGGGCGGCAGAAAGACGGCCTGCGTTGGGTCGAGAAGGGGCTGGATGCTAGGCACGGAAGCGGGTCAAGCCCGGGGCGGGTTGACCCGTTTTCGCAACGACCAGACGGCCGACCGCCGTGCTTGACACGGCATCTTGCGTCGCTAAACTAAACCTCCCGGTTAACTTGGAGAGGCACCCATGGTCTACAAGGGCAGCTGCCATTGCGGCCGCATTCGGTTCGAGGTCGAAGGCGAGGTCGACAGCGGCATGGCCTGCAACTGTTCGATGTGCCGGCGCAAGGGGGCGCTCCTGTGGTTCGTGCCGCGTGAGCGCATGAAGCTGCTGACGCCCGAGGGCCAGGCGGCCACCTACCTGTTCAACAAGCACGTCATCCGGCACCGGTTCTGCCCCGACTGCGGCATCCACACCCACGGCGAGGCGCCCAGCCCCCAGGGCGTGCAGATGGCGGCCATCAACCTGCGCACCCTGGAGGACTTCGACGTCGACGCCGTGCCGGTGAAGCACTTCGACGGTGCCTCGCTCTGACCCGACCATCGCATCCGCAAAGGAGCTTGCAGCCATGAACCCCGTCGTGCATTTCGAGATGCCCTACCACGATGCCGACCGCATCGCCCGCTTCTACCAGCAGGCGTTCGGCTGGAAGCTGGAGAAGCTTGGCCCGGGGATGGGCAACTACGTCCTGGCCACCACGGTGGAACACGACGTCACGCCGGATGCGCCGCGCGGCGCCATCAACGGCGGCTTCTTCCCGCACGACCCGAAGATGCCGGGCCAGCACCCCTCCGTGGTCATCGGTGTGGGCGACATCCGCGCGGCGATGCAGGCCGTGGCCGCAGCCGGCGGCGAGGTGCTGGGCGAGCCGATGGCCATTCCCGGCATCGGCGACTACGTGGCCTTCCACGACAGCGAACGCAACCGCCTCAGCATGCTGCAGCCGCTGCGTCCGGGAGCACGCTGAAGCAGCCATGGCCGACGACGCCTTGCTGGACCAGGTCTTCTGGGCGTTGTCGGACGCCACGCGCCGGGGCGTGATCGAGCGCCTGACGCAAGGCCCCGCGAGCGTTACCGAGCTGGCGCAGCCGCATGCGATGTCGTTGCCTGGCTTCATGAAGCACCTGCGGGTGCTGGAGGACGCCGGACTGGTCGTGCGCGCCAAGGAAGGCCGCACCGTGCGCTGCGAACTGGCGCCCCGGGCGCTGGAGGATGCCGCCATGTGGCTCGCGCACTACGAGCGGTTCTGGAACGCACGGCTCGACGCGCTCGGTCGCTATCTGTACCACCAGGAGGAAACCAACCCATGGCCCAGAGCCCCCGCGAGGAAACCAGGCCCGAGCTCCGCCTCGCCCGCCGCTACCCCGTCGCCCCCGAGAAAGTCTGGCGGGCGTGGACCGACCCGCAGGTCATGAGCCGGTGGTTCGGGCCTGGTGACCCGAACGCGGTGTTGGTGGCCGACCTCGACGTGCGCCCCGGCGGCAAGTACCGGATCCGGTTCCGCACGCCCGACGGCGAGGAGCACGAAGTCGGCGGCCGCTACGAGGTGGTCGAGCCGCCGCACCGGCTGGTCTACAGCTGGGCCTGGCATTCGACGCCCGAGCGCGTCTCGCGCGTCGCCATCACCCTGCGTGCCGTCGACGGCGGCACCGACTTCGAGCTGCTGCACGACCGCTTCTTCGACGAGGCGGCGCGCGACAACCATCGCCGGGGCTGGGGCGCCACCTTCGAGAAACTCGACGCCTTCCTGGCGTCGCAAGGAGAGTGAACATGCTCAAGGATGCAGAAGCCATGGCCACGGTGGCCGTGCGCGACATGGCGCGGGCCAGGACGTTCTACGAGGGCCAGCTGGGCCTGGAAGCCGTGCAGGCGGAGGAAGCCATGGTGGCCTACCGCTGCGCGGGCAGCACGCTGCTGGTCTACCAGTCGGCGGTCGCCGGCAGCAACAAGGCCAACGCGGCCACCTTCTCGCTGCGCACCGGCCTCGCGGAACTCGTGCGCGAGCTGCAGGGCAAGGGCGTGGTGTTCGAGCACTACGACCTGCCCGGCATGGCGCGCGACGGCGCCTTGCACCGCGGCGGCGGCCGCACCGTCGCCTGGTGCAAGGACCCGGACGGCAACATCCTGTGCCTCGCACAGGATTGAACCCTTTCTTCCACCCCCAAGGAGCTCCCCCCATGTACGTCGACGGTTTCGTCCTTCCCGTTCCGCGCGAGAAGCTCGCGGACTACCGCAAGATCGCCCGCCAGGCCGGCAAGGTCTGGCGCGAGTACGGCGCGCTGCAGTACATCGAATGCGTCGAGGACGACGTCAAGCCGGGCAAGCTGACGTCCTTCCCGCAGGCCGTGAAGCTGAAGGAAGGCGAGGTGGTGGTGTTCTCCTGGATCGTCTACAAGTCGCGGCGCGACCGCGATGCGATCAACAAGAAGGTGATGGCCGATCCGCGCATCGCCTGGATGGGGGACCCCACGCGCATGCCGTTCGACGCCAAGCGCATGTTCTGGGGCGGCTTCAAGCCCATCGTCGAGCTCTGATGCGGCGCGGCTTACCCGCGTGACGGATGGGGCTTTCGCGCCCGCCTACCATGGCGACCGCCCGTGGACCTTCGGGCGCGAAAAATCCCATCTCACAAGGATGACAACATGACGCTGAGGGAAACGCCCGCCTGGGCGCTGGGGAGCTGCATCCTGGCCGTCACCGCGGTGCTCGCGGGGTGCGGCAGCAGCCATGGAGAAGGGCAGGGGCCTGGCGGAGCCCCACCGCCCGCAGCCGTCAGCGTGGTGACGGTGCAGCCGCAGACGCTGCCGGTCCGCTTCGAGTTCACCGGCCAGACCCAGGGCTCGCGCGAAGTCGAGGTCCGCGCCCGCGTCACCGGAATCCTGCTCAAGCGCAACTATGCCGAGGGCCAGCCGGTGCGCGCCGGCCAGGCGCTGTTCACCATCGACCCGGTGCCGTTCCAGACGGCGCTGGCGCGCGCGGAGGCCGACCATGCCGCGGTGCAGGCGCGGCTGGCCAATGCACGCCGGCAGATGGAACGCCTGAAGCCGCTGTCGGACAGCGGCGTGGTCAGCAAGCGCGACTTCGACGACGCCCTGGCCGCGCACGAAGTCGCGGCGGCCGACCTGAAGGCGGCGGCGGCGCGCGTGCGCGAGGCGCAGCTGAACCTGGGCTACACGCAGGTGACGGCGCCGGTCGGCGGCGTGGCGGGCGGGGCGGCCAAGTCCGAGGGCAGCCTGGTCTCCGGACCGGACGTGCTGCTCACCACCATCGTCCAGGTGCATCCGGTGAAGGCGGTGTTCGGCATGCCGGATGCCGAGCATGCGCAGCTGCAGTCCGACCTGCGCGAGGGCCGGCTGGTGCTGCCGCCGGGGGGCTTCGGGGTGCAGGTGCTGGCCGCCGACGGCACGGCGCTGGCGGGCGGAGGGCGGCTGCGCTTCAGCGAGCCGCTGGTCGATGCGGCCACCGGCACGGTGCGCTCGCAGGCCGAGCTGCCCAATCCGGACGGCCGCATCAAGCCCGGGCAGTTCGTGCGTGTGCGGCTGGAGGGTGCCAGCCGTCCCAACGTGATCCAGGTGCCGCAGCGCGCGGTGATGGAAGGGCCGCAAGGCAAGTTCGTCTACGTGGTCGCACCGGCCGACAAGCCCGAGCTGAAGGGCGCGCTGGTTGCCACGGTTCGGCCGGTGCAGGCTGGCGAATGGGTGGACCTGCCGGACGGCAAGGGCTGGGTGATCCGCCAGGGCCTGCAGCCGGGCGACCGGATCATCGTCGACGGCCTGATGCGCATCGGCCCCGGCGCGCCGGTGCAGGTGGCGGCCGTCGCGGCGGCCGCGGCCACGGCCACGGCCACCAAAAAAACGGGGGGACGCAAG